>NZ_JBLIQL010000029.1:0-51434 GCF_047525655.1 Pontibacter sp. 13R65 | reverse complement strand
AAGACTCGTTAAGGGTAAATATTCGGAGCGGTTTGGTTCTTTATCATTAGTAGTTTGCATACTAGAATAAAGAGCCGGCCGCTCTGTTTTGTTCCTACTACTATATTTTCAGAATAAGCTTTATTGCTAAAGTCTTTATTCTTTTTGTCTTGATACAAATAACCACCCCGCCTGTGGCATCCTATCTTGAAACAGAATTCCAGGGAATCGTTAGCAAATCCAGCTATCTTTAGCAATCAACAAATACCTACCAGCAATCAAATTCTTCTAATGAATAACGCCTTCCAGAGCGTCTTTAACCAAGGAACAGGTGAGGGATAAACGGGATAAGCTGCCTTGATAATGAATTGGCAATGTAGTGGAGGAGAATTGTTCTCAAATACATCTGGTACTTTAGCTACCTAGATCTGCCTAGGGTGAACCTTAGGTGCGGCAATTATGTAGGAAAGAAGTATAATCTGAACTCAATGCTAATGCCAATAACAATTATAATCTAGGAGTGATTTTTAGTCAATTTCAGCTAATAGTTTGTTGAGCAGTTCTTTTACGCCTTCCTCCGTTTTGATGCAACCGCAATCCAGCAGAAAACCTTTTTTATAAATGTTGAAAAAGGGCATGTCTTTCCCGCCAACTTCTGCTCTGGCTACCGGGTTCTCGCTGGCATCGACCCTTAAAAATGTAATTTTACTGTACTTTCCGTCACGGGAAAATTTTTCGAACGGGGGTGCCAGTAACTTGCAGTATTCGCAGGCTTCGTTCAGGTATTTTACAATTACATAGTTGTGCTCAAAAATCAATTGTCGCAGATCTTCATCGGTGGCATCGTATAAATTCTGTTCTTTTTGCATTGCCAAATTAAGTAAAATCAAAAGGAGGTAGCCTCCGGTGTTTTTAGCATTAAGTGTCCTGTTATTACATCAGGTGTATAAATCCACTTTTACGGGGATTTTAGATTACCTGTTAAAGGCGGCGCTAAAGAATATTAAGAAGACTTACCTTCTTTAACGTGGGAAAAACTCTACCGACCTGGCATTCTGGATTGCAAACCGCACCCGCCCTGTTAGCATATTGGTGTATTTGGCTGGTATGGCAATTCTGTAATCTGGCAGCAGGAGTTCAAAGGTGGCAGCCAACTTTAGCGACCGCTTATCGGGTGTAAACACCACAGGTGCTGTAAGATTAACCGGTATGTTATGAATAAATAAGCCAATGCCTTTCTCTACTCTTTCGGTGTAGAGGTTGCCTGCATTTATTTTTTCTTCAGGAGCCTCAATCTCAATGAGTAACTCTGGGTAGTTAGCTACAAAAAATATATCTTGTGGTATAACAGCAGGGCTATAATTATTGAGGGGCAGAAGTGAGGCTACATTAATAACACATTCTATTTTTTGTGTATTTTGATTGTAGCGTACCAGCATATCGCGAGAGGAGTATTCATAGAGGCTGGTATCTCCTTCTATTGTAATAAATATGCTGTTATCGTTTGTATACGTTACGTTGCGCTGAGCGTTTGTAATAGTAGCTACAAAAAGTAATAAAAGTGTTATAAGTAAATGTCTGAACATATCGGTTATAAGTTTGTTGTACTTGACCTAACGCAAAATCTTACTTTACGGCTGTGAAGCGCCTCTGTAATTCAAGATTTAAAACACAACAAACGATAGGAGGGAAGGTTTTAAATCTAAATGGAAAAACCTGACAATTAGGTGAGTAGCCGACCAGTGTGAAGCAACAGATTTAATGAGTTAGTTGAAAGGGAATTTTTAAGAAGCGCGATAAGGAAGGTCTTACTAATTTAAAACTACAACTTACCGGTCGGAAATACGGCAAGGCAGATTAGAGCAAAATTATTAAAACTGAAGCCAAACTGCCTGATTATTAAGTAAAAAGATATTGAGTATTTTATATTTTTGTTTTATTTAGAGTTGGATTTAAGCTGAAACGGAAACTTTTAAAAGTCCTGATATTTAATGCTTATATATACAACTATCGATAGGCAGAACAGGTATAAAGTAGCAAACGGATAGTAGATTAGTGCATCTTTGGCGGCTTGTTAAAACAAATCATTTCCCGTGTAATCGTAATGGATCAGGATAAAAAAAATAAGGTACACTCGAGACAGCGATCGGCTTTCGGCAAAATCGAGAAAATGCATCCCATCCGGATGCTGCTGTATTTGAGTATGATAGGTATTGGGGTGTTGTTCTTTGTGTTGGTCGTGGCCTTTATCCGAACCGGTGGATTCAGTTTACAGGGCTTTCAGATGCCAAAGTTTTTTACAGTAAGCACCTTGCTCTTACTCTTCAGTAGTTACACCATTAGTAAAGTTTCTCGGTATTATAAGAAAGACAAGCTTCGCAAAATGACCCGCTACCTGGGGCTGACGCTAGCTTTAGGTGTGGCATTTATCGCAACGCAGTTTTTGGGCTGGAGAGAAATGTCGGCTTCTGGTGTTTATTTTACCGGAAAAGCCTCTGGCACCTATCTCTATCTAATTTCTGCGCTTCATATTTTGCACTTGGCTGGAGGTATAATTTTTCTCTCGTATCTTTTCTTTAAAACAGCGCATGTCATTACAGACGATATCAGAAGCCTTATTTTTATTCGCGATCCATACCGTAACCTGCAACTCAGCATGCTTACCACTTATTGGCAGTTCATGGATTTTCTGTGGTTAGGACTTTACCTGGTGTTCCTGTTCCTGATGTAGCTATTTCTTACCGAACTAGTGTTACCGATCCTTTAAATTTGTTTGTTCTGTAATCTATAACATAATAATAAACTCCGGCATTTACATGACTGCCATCCCAGCGGAAATTTTGCTCTGTGCTGGAAAAAACCTCCTTGCCCCACCTGTTAAAAATAGTAATGTTCTGAAAACTGCCCGTGCAGACATTAGTGGGTAAGGTAGGCATTCCAAAATAATCATTTTTGCCATCGCCATTTGGTGTGAAAATATTCGCCGGCAAAAATTCTGTCAGGTCGGGGACTTTTACCTTGAACTCCATTTTAATGGTTTGCAAAGGCGTTGAAACACAAGCGTTTTCGCGAAGGTTAAAGTTTATGATTACACTTCCTTTCTCAAACATTTCGCAGTTTGCCACCATGTTAAATTTGGCTGAGGCATTGCCATTGCCGTTCAAAGCGGAAAAGGTCATGCCATAATCTGCCAGGTTAAAGCCATCGCCTACTGCCTCTAATACAAGCGCATGCAAGTCGATATCTTCTCCCAGAAAATTAGCTTCAAAAGGTTGATTTAGCTCCATTTCAAAAATGCGAGCAACCTGGTCGCTACTCAAAATGGGTGGAGTGTTTGGGTACTTGGTGCGTACTTCCACCAACTCTTTGGTGGTTACAGTTTTACCGCAAGACTGAGAAGTTACTATAAACTCCAACTGGTAACTGCTTTGCTGAAGGGCCTTGCAATCTATTATCCAGTTAAAGGTAGTAGTAAGAGGGCCAACACCGTTTTTGGGGTTAAAGGTAACATTTTGAGCATTAAGGTCGAACCCAACCCCCACTACACTCATGGCAATTACATCCTGATCCGGATCATTGCCTGTTACGTCGAATGAGATTACATCGCCTTCTTCTACTTCAAAAATCCTGTCTGGTGTAGAGAGTGCTACCGTAGGAGGGGAGTTAGGCAATGGGTCTACCCTGAATTTTAACCGAAGTGTGTCCAGTTTAGGCAGACTGCAGCCGTCGTCCTTCACTATAAAATCAAGTTCGTACACTTTACCTCCGGTGTCGTAGCAGAGAGGGAAGCAAAGGGTGGCGGTAAGGGTATCTTCACCACCTCCGGAGTTTACCACGCCGGTTGTTTTGCCTTCTACTGTAAACGAATTGTCAGTAAAGTTTACAGGCCTGGTAAAGAACTGAATTGCCGCTTCGGGGTCCGGATCTGTAAAATAAATATCAATACATCGCTGTCCTGTGGGGCTTATCTCCAGCACCTCGCCGTTGTTGTAGTATTTTTTAGTGCCTCTTTCTGTTGCCATGATTTTGGGAGGTTCGTTGCGGCTACAGTTGAGTACGAGCAGCTGAAAATCGCGCCTGATTTCTCCTATCCGCACGCCATTACGGTACTCCTGGCAACGTATACCAAAAACAAACAGACCTGTGCGGTTGGGCCTTACCACCAGCCTACCGGTTTGCGCATCTATGTTCATGGCAGGAGTTCCGAGAATCTGGTTGGCTGTGTTGTAGCCTGCTTGCCAACTAATGGTGCTATACGGTGCCCGGGAGGGAGCAGGCATGGGGTTGAACGGAGAGCTGTAGCCATTCAGAGGGGTTACCATATCGTATACCAGCGAATCGCCGTCAGGATCTGTGCCCCCAAAGTCGAAGTAGAAAAGATCGTCTTTACAGGCATAGTCGCTCAGAGGCGGAAACAGCACTGGTGACGAATTACGGAAAATGGCTCTGTCGCGCACTACAGGAGGAAACTCCATATAAAACGTCTGGGCAGCCGATTCGGGACCTATAATATTGTTGATGGTTGAGTTTCGGCAGCACCGTTCCCACACCACATAGTAGCCTCCAGGGTGGGTAAACAAGCTGGGGTCCAGTATTATATCTTCGTGGTATACAATCTTTCTGGTAACTAACTCGCCTACTGTACACTCAATGCTGGTATACGGCACCAGCGACTGCCCTTTAATGGTCATTGGCCGAGTCATCATTTGCCTGTTAGTTGCCTTTTCAAAAATACCGACTGTAATGATAGGATCGAGTGCGTTTGGGTTACCGTTTACCTGATCGAAGTAGAGGTTAAGGGTAAGCCTGTAACTGTGTGCAGAAAGGTGCCGCAACTCAAATTCACCACCAACAATATGGGTAGCTGAGGCACCTAAAGCAGTTAAGAGCAGATAAAAAATTATAAGGAAACGCTTTTTCATGGTGACACAGAAAATAGGAAGGGTCGCTATTTTTCGACTCAATATAGCCTAAAATAGTGGAATTTAAAAGGCAGATATTACAACTAAATAGCAACTGCAGGAAAGAATTTACTTACAGTTAAAAATTTATCTGAAGAGGATTTAATGGCTGGCTAAGAAAGCAATTATTAAAGTGGAGGGTTTATAAGGCCTATTCTAAAATTGGTAATTATTGGTTAATATTCAGCCTTTCAATCAAACTAATAGATGTAATTTCCGTTTAATGGCTCTTGAACATCAGGTTTAATTGCAAACATTCTCTGGTTATGTCTGTTTAAATGCCAGTGCAAAGGCATGAGCAGGCTTATAGCAGCTGCCATTTACTATGTAGATGTTGCCCCTGAATTTCTGGTGCCTGTTTATGCCGGAAAGCAATACTTAGTTGAGGGAAAATTGTTTGCTAGACCTATTCGTGCTGTTACTTCTGTGGAATCTTGTTCTGAGGTGCCACATGTATTAATTATAAAGTTTTGCCTTACACCAGGAAACATGCTTACACAAGAACTAGAATTAAAGAAAAGGCTCTTGCAGGAGAGTTCCAAGATTCTTACACTGCAAATTCAGGCCGCAAAAGAGGCCATGGACGATGCCCAGGAAAGCGCTAACGAGCACCAGGGAGCCATGGAAGATCGATTTGAATCATTTAGGGAGGCTTGCCAGATTCAGCGCGATATGTATGCGCGGCAGCTTGATGAACTGATAACCACTATGGGAATGCTTAAACGCGTGAATGCTACAAAGCAAAACAGCGAAATTACCTTAGGTGCTGTCGTGATGACGGAGCTGCAGAATTACTTTATAGGAGTGAGCCTCGGCGAGATAAAAATCGACGGCGAATCCTTTTTCGCAATATCCGGTATGTCGCCTATATATAAGGCAATGGCAGGTAAGACCTCCGGCGATACCTTCAGCTTCCGTGGCAAGGAGTATAAAATCTCGCAGGTTTTTTAAGCAGAAAATAAATTTATTTTTTCAAAAAAAGCTCTTAAAACTATAACCTTTTCATTTTAAAACAGTTAATAAAAAAGTAAAGGGTTGAAAATGGAAAAGGTTAGCAGCATTGCTAACCTTTTCCTGTTATAGTAGGTCTATGTATGGCAGTATTGCTTTATTTAATTCTGGTCCATTTCTGTGACCTGCCAATAAGCGAAACGCCAATATATCCTTTCACTTCCATTTTGTCTTTACTTTCCATTTTCATGTAGCAGCTATACGTTTTTCCGCTTTCAGGATCGTATATCGTGCCATTGTCCCACTTGTTGTTGCCGGTGTGCTCAAATCCTTTCAGAAATTCTAAACCCAGTAAAGGGCGGTTCCGGAGGTTCTTATCTGGGTTATTATCGTCTTGCTTTGGTTTTCCGTTTCGGTTTGGCTCTTTGAGCGTCACAATTTTGCCACATAATTTATCGCCGCACTGGTAAATTTCGAATCGGGCCTTGCCTTCTTCATTTGTCCAGACGCCAATTGGCGAAAGGGATTGCGCCCAAGCATAGCCCGACATAAAGAAGAGAAGTGTTAGCAAAAATAAATTCTTTCTCATGGTACAAATTGTAGTTAAGTTTTTTTATCGTTTTTGCATTATAAGTAAATATAGAGAATGAAGACATATTATTTGCTAATGCTGCTATAATTATGCCGGAAAAAATATTATATAAACTTACAAGTCTTTGTTAGTAAAAGCGACATATGCTTAAACCTGAAGGTTCTTTAGCTTCTGTTGCATACAAACAAAGCAAAGGCAGTAAGCCCTTATAGCCAAGCAGGTGAAATTGCCTCCGGAAGTCCCTTTTTATTAGCATAATTTAGCGGCTAATCATTCACAGCTTTGATAGAAAAGCTTACCTGATCAGATTAATAAGTAGATAAGAGTTTAGATTAATAAAGGAATGATAATACCTAAATTCCTGCTCTTGCACCCACGACCATGCCTCAGTTTAATAACTTTAAGGTTCTTATTCTAAACAAGTTCATGTTTTTAGCCCTTGAGCTTTGTTGCTTCTTTTGGCCTAAGGGAGGCCATTTTTATTAGAATAATTGCGCTTACTGGAAATAGAATATTCCTATAATTATTATGGTGTTGATTTATAGAATCTTAGGAATATTGTGCAATAGCGTTTTTTGTTTTCAAAAGAATGCAGGTAAAAGGGTAAAAATATTTATAAAAAACTTTTGTAACAGTTGTGAACTTATCTGTAATATTTTACCTTTAGTACAATGAAGGTAGCGAGTGCTACAGCTCTGATACGAATGCCTAAAATTTTATAAACGGCAAATCGATCTGAGTTTATGTCGGACTAAAGAGAAAGGAGGTGCTATGTCTAATCCCACACAAGTCTTAGTAAGCCTAGGTAATAGTATTCACTCTAACGGTGATGTGGCTTAATAAGCAGTGTCTGCTGCTTATGCAGTAACTGTTGCCTTTAGTCTTCGGATAGTTCTTTTGTATAACAGAAGAACTGCTTGTTAAGATTAAGTAGGATTCACAAAAGCCTGATGTACTCAAGGGTACATCAGGCTTTTCTTTTTTACCACCGGACATCAACTCTCAATGCACAGAGCTACTACTGTTGGTTATAAAATGTAACCACAGCCATTGTGCTTTAGAGGTCGTCTTTGTAAATAGTTCTGTCTTTTTTTCGTCGCTCGCTCAGGAAGGTACCCGTATAAAAGGCTGCAGCTACAAAGCAGCTTATGCCCATCAGGAGGTACAGCAGGTCGTTTATTCTCCAGGCCTTGCTATCAAAATCAATAAATAAAAGAAAAATAAAGCCAGCAATAAGAGTAAGTGCTGTAACAGTATTGCTCACAAACTGGTTGTGCTTGCGCAGGTTGCGTGTACAGGCCAGCAAAGCTATGCCAAAAGCCGGAGCCAGCAAGGCTGCAGGTGCAGGCGATTGAGTAACAAAATAGGCGGTAATGCCTGCTATCAACAGCACAATAGCATTAATGGTGTTCACTACATAAGGGTGTACCATGGTCGTATGGGTTAGTTGTAACTAAAGCTCTTCCCTGATCCTGAAATCGGGTATACGTAGCAATGCATCCTTGCTTCAACAAAGGATGAATTGTAATTCAACAGCCTCATGTGGTGGCAGTAATATGCATTTACATGGGGCTGCTGCCTGGTTTTATGTACGTGAAATAACTGAATAGTTTTAAAAAGAAGCTACTGAAGTGGGCAAAGGCTACATGACACGCCGAACATCTAAAAAGCGCTCTTCATATGCTGTGCCTTCTACCTGGCTGATTTTTACGCCTCCGTTAGAAGATGAGTGAACAAACGAAACGGTATCGCCTGGAGAAGAAATGACAATCCCTACATGCCCGGGCGTACGATCTGTTTTATCGGTGCCAGTGAAAATTAACAAATCTCCGGGGCGAGCCTCTGTTAGGTTAACGGGGTGACCTTCATCTGCCTGTAAAGAGGAAGAACGGCCGATTTCAAGCCCGGACTGCTCAAATACGTAGGTTGTAAAGCCAGAGCAATCGAAACCGTTTTCCGACATGCCTGCATAAACATAGGGGCTCCCAATCAGGCTGAGCGCGTAATTTACCAGTTCCTGTTTGTCTTTGTCTGATGTATTTGTGGCCTTTTTATTTGTAACGGAAGTCTTTTTCCTGTTAGGTTTAGCTGCGTCTGTTTCTGGAGTTTCCTCAGTGTAAGTGGTTGCGGCCATATGTTCTCCTTCCCATTCACTGTGAGTGGTGCGGGGTTCTGCTACAGCCAGGAAGAAAAAAAGAATCAGAACAGGCGATAATACGACGAGCATCAATTTTTTCATAGGTTCAGGGTTTGGTGGAACGTACAGGCTTTTGCCTGAAAATAGAACACTGCCCGATTTTAGAAAAATCCTCTTTTCGGTACAGGATATGTCTATAACATAAATTGCACCAAAAATGGTTTAATCTACTGCTTAGGGAGGCCTGATGTATTCATTTTGTTGAAATTAATCTATTGATAATCAATGTATTGGTCTTGTTATTTGCGGCGGCTATTTTAGATGTGAACGTAGCTGAAATCCTTATCATGCAACCTTGTTCCGGTAAGGCCGGTTTTGTTAAAAAGGATTTTTTATTGTAAAATGCCTGCTTTCACACACCTTTAACTATTTTAAACACATCTAACTTTACCTCTTTACACATGCTTGCACCTAAGCGCTTTTGGCTCACCTGCTTCCTTTTTTTCTTTATTAGCTTTAGCCAGGCTGTTGCTGCCCTGGCAGCTGACCTCCAGTACACTCTGTCTATGGATCAACCCCACACGCATTATTTCGAAGTAGAGCTGGTTCTTACGGGAACGAGCCGTAAAAACCACATCGATTACAAAATGCCTGTCTGGGCACCAGGTTCCTACCTGATTAGAGAATTCCCTAAACATGTAGAGGGCTTTGTAGCCACCGATAAAACTGGCAAAACATTACGCTCCGAAAAAACAAACAAGAACACCTGGCGGGTTTATTCTCAAAAAGCAGCTGAAGTGCGCGTTAAGTACAAAGTGTATGCCTATGAGCTAACAGTACGAACCAGTTACCTGGATGCCTCGCATGGCTATGTAAACGGCACCAGCGTATTTATGTATCCCGAAGGGTACCAGCAGCAGGAGGGCAAGCTGGTGGTGAAACCCTTTAAAGGCTGGAGCCGCGTTTCTACCGGACTCACGAGCACCGGCACTTTTACCTACAGCTTTCCCAACTACGATATTTTAGCCGACTCTCCACTGGAGATAGGAAACCACGAAGTGCTGACTTTTACAGCTGCAGGTGTGCCGCACGAAGTGGCCATGTACGGCCCAGGTAATTTTGTGCCTGATAAGCTGCTGGCAGATATGAAAAAGATAGTAGAGACTTCTGTGGCGATATTCGGCGAACTGCCTGTTAGCAGGTACGTGTTTATTGTGCATAACCTGGAGCGGGGCGGAGGTGGCCTGGAGCATCTGAACTCCACCACCCTGCAACCAGTGCGTACCAGCTATGGCACCGAAAGCGGATATGCTGGTTTCTTAAATTTAGTGGCACACGAATACTTTCACCTCTGGAACGTGAAGCGCCTTCGCCCAGAGCCGCTAGGGCCGTTTGACTACAGCCAGGAGAATTATACCACTTTGTTATGGGTGGCGGAAGGCTTTACCAGTTATTACAGCAATGTAATCTGTTTAAGGGCTGGTGCCTACACTCCTCAAAAATTTTTAGATGCTATTTCTGGCAGTATACATGCCGTGGAGAATACGCCTGGCAATAAAGTGCAGACGCTAAGCGAAGCCAGCTTCGATGCCTGGATAAAAAGCTACAGGCCAAATGAGAACTCAAGAAACGCAGAAGTGTCTTACTACACAAAAGGCAGCGTAATAGGGCAGCTGCTGAACATGGAGATCATTAAAGCAACTAACGGCGAGAAGAGCCTGGACGATGTGATGCGCTACATGTACAACCGCTATTATAAACAGCTGAACCGCGGCTATACCGAGCAGGAAGTAAAAGAGGCACTGGAGCTGGTAGCAGGCAAAAAGCTGGACGACTTTTTCAGAAATTACATAAACGGCACCAAAACTCCTGACTACAACAGCTATTTTGATGTGGCAGGCTTGCAGCTTGTGAACCTGAACGAAGGAGTAATGCAACTAAACTGGGGAGCTTCTGTTGCACCTGCCGGAGGTAAGTTAATGGTAAACAGTGTTTCCCGTGGCAGCAGCGCCTGGGACGGTGGCCTAAACGTGCACGACGAAATACTTGCTATTGCAGGAACCAGAGTGGCTACAGCAGATGAAGTTTTGACTGCATTGGCTGGCCAATCTATTGGGGAGCGGGTGGAGGTACTTATCAGCAGAAGCGGAAAGCTGCAGACACTAGACGTACTGCTGTTAAAAGACGAAAGTGTGCGTTACCGTTTTGAGCGTGTACCAAACCCAAGCGCGCAACAGCAGAAAATATTTGAGCAATGGTTACATCTTAATTAATTTTCAGGTTCTGCTGGTAAGCAGGTGTGCAGTCGCTCTGAAGAAGCTCCTGTACACCTGCTTTTTTTTATTTGCCATTTCAGAGAAGGAGCCTTACTACTTTTAACCCTTGATTCGTAAACTGGAAAAAAGCTCTGGAAGGCTCAATTCATTTGAATAATTGCTGCTTCTTTTAGAATCCGGTTTAAATAAAAAGGTGTTAGTGCTTATAATGCGTATGATTTTTAGCGGAAGGGGAGGGCGAATGCTTAAAGAGCAACTGCTTTGCTTTGCCTTTATTTAAATGTAGATTATCAATCATAAAAAAAGCCCTGGATATGATCTTGTCACATCCAGGGCTTTTGAATTTGTAAACAGTGTAATAACAAATCAAGGGAAAATTCCGAGCGCCTCGTAGCTTACCCCGATTTTCTCTATTGCAGTTAAGAAAGCAGCAGTACGCAAGCTCTGAATCTTTTGCTGTGCCATCACATCCCTGATTTCGTGGTAGGCATTGATCATGGTGTCTTCCAGACCGGAGCGAACCAGGCTAATCTCATCAGAACCCTGGATAAGCAAGGCTCTTTCCTGCGGCGATAAGCTTTTGCCGGAAGATGACTCTATGGCGTTTACCAGGCGACGATGGCTTGCTTCTTCAGCTCTTTTGCCCATACGCCCGAAACGCACGTTCGACAGGTTTTTAAGCCACTCAAAGTAAGATACCGTTACACCACCCGCATTCAGGTAAAGATCCGGAATAATAACGATGCCGCGCTGCAGTAAGATCTCCTCTGCATTTCGGGTAACAGGACCATTTGCACCTTCTGCTATTATTTTAGCCTTTATGTTGGCCGCATTGTCTTTGTGGATCTGGTTCTCCAAAGCCGCAGGAATCAAAATATCGCAATCCATTTCGAGTAGCTCCAGGGAGTTCTCGAAGTTTTTGGCGTTTTTAAAGTTCAGAATAGAACCCGACTCTGTTCTATGCTGAAACACTTCTTTAATATCGATGCCATTCGGGTCATAAATACCGCCTTCTCTTTCGGCTATACCTGTAATAATGGCACCGTCTTGCTGGCAGAACAAGGCAGCATGGTAACCCACATTACCTAAACCCTGCACAATAATGCGTTTGCCTTCCATAGCTGAACCATCCAGCCCTTTGCCTTTAAGCAGTTCTGTGTCTAGCAGTGTCTCGCGGATGCCGAAATATACACCCAATCCGGTTGCCTCAGATCGGCCTCTGATACCACCTTGCCCAACTGGCTTACCCGTAACGCAGCCAAGCGCGTTCGCGTCGCCGTACTTAAAGGTTTGGTACGTATCGGCAATCCAGGCCATTTCGCGGCTGCCCGTACCATAGTCTGGTGCAGGTACGTCTATCCCTGGCCCGATCAGGTTCTTTTTGATAAGCTCGGTGGCAAACCGGCGGGTAACTTTTTCAAGGGTTTTAGTAGAACTGGTGCGAGGGTTAATTTTAACGCCGCCCTTTGCTCCACCGAAAGGCACATCCACCACGGCGCATTTAAATGTCATGAGGGTGGCAAGTGCTTTAACTTCGTCTTCGTCTACCTGTATGCTGTAGCGAATACCACCTTTTGAGGGCAGTTTATGATGACTGTGCTGTACCCGAATCCCTTCTACTACTTCCACTTTTCCATCAATCTCAACCGGAAAAGAAACTTTGTACACGCTGTTACAGGCTTTTATTTGTGCTAAAATACCTGGATCTAATCTTGAGTAGCTGGCCGCTGAATCAAAAAACTGGTGTACACTGTCTAAGAATCTTTTTCCCTCGTTATGATTGTTTCCCATAAATGTAGTTTTAAGTTAATGTATATTTTAGAACGGTAGAGATGTGTATTTGTTTAATTTTCAGTGAGTGCGTTTATGGTAAGGGTGCCGGCGCCGAGCCAGGAGCCTGACTTTTAAATTATTGTAATGGTTTTGCCCCTCCAGAGGCTTTTCTATTATTTCAACCTTAGGGCATTATTGCCTTGCCTGCAGGGAGTTTTCCGGAACCTCCGTAGCTCTATGGCTATCAGGCAGGCATATTATACTTCTATATAAACGGCAGCAAAGATTTTATATTTCAGAAGAAACGTCTTTAATAAATAAAAGGAGACGTTTCATACGCCTCCTTTTGTCTTTTGCTATTATGTGCTGTTAATTAACGGCTATGAGTTCTACGTCGAAAATAAGGGTGGTGTGCGCGCCTATCACATCGCCTGCTCCCTGTGCACCGTAAGCCAGTTCAGACGGTACATACAAACGCCACTTAGCGCCTTCCTGCATCAGTTGCAGCGCCTCTGTCCAGCCAGCGATTACGCCGTTTACTGGGAAAGTGGCTGGCTGGCCACGCTCGTAAGACGAGTCGAACACTGTTCCGTCTATCAGGGTACCATGGTAATGTGTGGTCACACGGTCAGAAGAAGACGGCGATTTGCCATTACCTTCCTGAAGCACCTGATATTGCAAGCCGCTAGGCAGTGTTTTTACGCCTTCTTTGTTCTTATTTTCTGCCAGAAAAGCTTCCCCGGCTGCTTTGTTTTCGCCACCTTGAGCACCTTGTTTCTGGGCCATTTCCTGTTGCAACGCCATCATAGCCTGTTGCACTTCCGACTGCGAAAGAGTAGATGGTTTACCGGCAAGCACTTCTTTCAGACCTGCTACAAAAGCTTCCGCTTCAATCTCAATTCCTTGTTTAGTAAGGTTGGTTGCCATGTCGCGGCCAATAATGTAGCTGATTTTGTCTTTGATGTTTTTCAATTCCATAATAAATGATTAGTGCACCAACGGGTGCAATTAAACTAATATATGTTAGTTCTGCAACGATATTCTGCAAAGCTACGCATTTTGTTTTGAACGAAAACAGGATGCTTAGGTTTATAGCCTGGAACTGGCTGACTGACTTAGATATACAATTAAATTAATATTTGAGCGCCACTTTGATGCTAAGTTGCATGCAAAAAAGGAAAGGCGGAAGAGAAACTGCGCAAAGAAGCAGAACTTACTATTGGCCAAAATGTTCCACTGCAAGTATTTCTTCTGATAGAACGGCACAAAGAGCTAAAGTAGAAGGCATGGCAAAGCCAGCCACAGCCCGAACTGTAAGTTAGCTTTTAATGTTAACAGAAGCTTTAAATTATTCCGTTGGATTTACCGGCTGGGTATTGATGTAGATAGACCAAGGACGGCTTTTCTTGGTGCTTCGGCTGGTCTTAAACAAATAGAAGAGCGGGACCATACAGAGCTTAGACAGTAGCATGAAAATACCAATGCTTGCCAGGTCGCCGTAAGTGCTAATGTACCAGGGCAGGAACGTCCAGTTCAGGTGAAGCAGCATGAACCCCACCATGCTTGCAATGGCAAGAAAACATTTCTCTTTACTGAAATGCCTGAACCTGGCTTTTAATTGTTTTTCCCATATTAGTAAGCCCAACACTACCAGCATCAGTAGTATGATCAGAAGGCAATAAATGATAATCAGCTTTTCCATCGCGAATGCCAAAAAGGTTCCTTTAAATACAGGAAATATAAAGAGTAATCAAAGCAGGCGTTATAAAGTTCCTTACATTTTAAATAAACTTGCTGTGTTTGTTATTGTTTAAAAATACAAACTAATATTTATTAAATCATAGCTATATATCGGAATTATTTTCAGTTTTTCAGACTTAAATCCTGAAATTTTATTAGTGGAAATCTAAAGGTAATAAATAGCTTACCTATTGATTTAGAAATCAGAGCATCGGCTGCATCAGACAAATTACCACGTTCTTTGGTGAAAAAATAAGGCAAAGCCCTTAGGCAGCAAAAGGCAAAATTACCTCCGGAAGAGGCTTTTCATTTGCAAAATTTAAGGTTTATGAAAGTGGTAACGACATTACCAGTTATTGATAGGAGGTTATAAGGTAGCAACAGAAGGAGTAAAGGGTCTGTGTTTAAGTGAGGCAGAAACAGGCGTACTATTTTCCAGCCACATATATTTTCCATTCAGAAGCGTTTTTCTTCTCCTTCACAGGTATCAGGTTTTTGATCAGGTAAATGGCCGGCACAAGACAGAGCAATACCAATATAGCTATTATAGCCACCGTAGCTATGTCTCCTTTCGATTCTCTAATAAATGGTATTAGTAGCAGGTTCATTTGCAGAATGATAAAACCCATGATGGTGGCACACGCCAGCAACAGGTTGTCCTTTACCGAAACGGAGGGAGCCGCTTCTTCTCTTTTGTTCCAGAGCAGCAGTCCTAACATGGTGAAGATAATGAGGAACAGTAAAATACAATAAGTAATTATCAGATTTTCCATAGCCCAAAGATGAGTATTTAACATTACCTAGGCATAAAGGGCAGGTTAAGCTTAAGTAAACTTAGGTTTAAAGGTTGTACCTGCTGGCAAGCCAATCTGTAAGGTGGAGTTGGTAATAATTATTTAATTTGGATTGTATGTGTCTTAACTGCTTGATAATAAGAGAATAAACTTCTGGTAATAGCTCCCGGATATATTTGTAAAAATATATATAACCCTCAACTCATTTTGCTATTATGAGAAAAAATCTACTTTTGGTTTTGGCGCTCCTGGCGCTCCTGCAGCAGGGGTTGCTGGCCCAGACATTGGTGCATTACTGGAACTTCAATAATTCCGCTAGCCTGGAGACTATCTTAACGCCGACAGCAGCTACAGTGCCTGGAGGAAGTATCAGTCATGTGGCCGGTGGCAATAGTGCGGTGCAGGTAACCAGTAACACCGGGCAGGGTTTCGATGTTGAGAACCTGAATGCCAGGGATAGTGATGCTCCTGCTACCCACCTCCGTTTTAATAATCCGATTGGCGGTATGGTGGATTTTGCCTTGCCTACCACAGGATACAAAGACGTGGTCGTAAAGTATACCACCCGCCGCTCTAGTGCCGGGGCCGGTTCCCAATTAATCGATTACTCCACCGATGGCACCACTTTTCAGCGGCTAACAACTCTGGCGCCTGCAGACGGCAATCCTACGTTGCAAACACTGGACTTTACGGATATAGTGGCGGTAAATAACAACCCGGCATTCAAAATCAGGATTAGCTTTGAACAGGGGAATGGCGGCACCGAAGGCAACAACCGCTTCGATAATTTTACCCTCGATGCCAATACCTTTGGGGCAGACACACAGGCTCCTTTGGTAACTTTTTCTCCTTCCCATGGCGCTACCACGGTGCCGGTGACTGTTCGCCCTACTCTTAGCTTTAGCGAAGACATCAGGTTGTTGAACAACAATGGCATTACCAGCGAACTGGCAGCTGACCTGCTGGAGCTAAGGTTAGACAATGCCAGCGGCGAGGCTGTGGCTTTTACTGCACAAATAGAAGGCCGTACCCTTACTGTTGTGCCAGCTGCCGCCTTGCAGCATAACCAGACATACTATCTTGCCCTGAAGGCCGGTGTGGTAGAAGATCATGCTGACAATGCCATTACAACAGTGCAGTCGGCAATGTTTACCACTATTCCTCTGCAAACTCAATTTGAACCCGGCGATTTACTGGTAGTTGGGTACCGCATGAATGCCACGGCTACCGAAGATGAAATAGCACTGTTGAGCCTGGTGAACATATTGCCTGGTACTAGAGTGCATATCACCGATGCTAAATACACTAACAACGAGCAGGCGCAGTGTGCTGGTGGCTTTACCTGGACAGCACCAGCAACCGGTGTAGCGGCAGGTACTGTCATCCGGATACAAAATGATGCTTTGATTACAAACATAGGCACGCTAACCGGCTCGGGCTTTGGACTAAGTTCAGGCGGCGATCAGGTAATGGTGTATACCGGTTCTACTCAGGAACCAAACTATATTACCGCCCTCAGCTCCAATGCCTGGCTCCCAACTAATACCCTGTGCAACGGCAGCAACTCCATGCTGCCAGCCGGGTTAGTAGAAGGCACTACAGCTTTAAACTTAAGCGCCGCGGCCGGCAATGTAGCCGGTAATACGGCGAATGCTTATTACAACGGGCCTGTAACCGGAACAAAACAAGAGTTGCGGCAAGCTATACTGAACACTGCCAACTGGGTTGGTACGGCCTCCGGAACTGCTGCCCAGGAGTGGCCGGCCTGGGCTTTCCCTGGTCCTCCTTCGGTGGTGAGCGCCGCTACCCTGAGCAGCACCTCCATAAGATTGTTATTCAATAAAGAACTTGATCAGGCAACGGCCACCACACTTAGCCACTTTACTGGCATTCCTGGTTTACAGCTGGCTACCTTAAGCGAAGATAAAAAAGCCATTACGCTCACTTTTGCCAATGCCTTTGCTGCCGGAACAGAATATACACTAGTTGTAAATGGGGTGCAGGATTCGGAGCAGGAGCCAATGTATAGTGCCTACACCTACACCTTCCGCTACAACACCAGCATTGCTTTCGAAAGTAAGTTTATAACGGTAAACGAAGGCGCAGGCATGCTTACGCTGCAGCTCAACCTGCATAACCCGGCAGAAGCGACTGTAGATCTGGTGGTGAAAGGCGTACCTTTTAGCACGGCTGGTCCTGAAGATTTTACCTTTGCCACGCAAAAGCTCACTTTTACCGGCGACAGCCCTATCCAACAAACAATTTCTATTCCTATTTCAGACGACGAAGTAGAGGAGCAGGACGAATACTTTGTGCTTAGTCTGGAGAACCCGGTTGGCCTGACCATTGAAGGCACTCCGTTTGCCACTGTGTATATCAAAGACAACGATCGCCAGGCACCACAACCTACTAAAGAAATTGAACTTGCTCATGTTGGCAGTTTTGCACCGAATAGCGAAGACGGTAGCACAACCGAAATTGTAGTACACGACCCTGCCACGCAAAGGCTGTTTATGACCAGCGCGGTGCAGGGAAGGTTGGATATTGCAGACTTTAGCGATCCTGCCAACATCACGCTAATTAAGTCAGTTGACATGTCGGGCTATGGTGGCATAACTAGTGTGGCGGTGCACAATGGCATTGTAGCTGTTGCCTCTCCTAATGCAAACGAGCAGTTAGATGGCACCGTCGTTTTTCTTGATACCAACGGTGAATTCCTGAAGCAGGTAACAGTGGGGGCGCTGCCCGATATGATTACCTTCACCCCAGATGGAACCAAAGTACTTACTGCCAACGAAGGGCAACCAAGCGCCGATTATGCAGTAGATCCAGAGGGCTCTGTTAGTATAATCGACATGTTGGGAGGGATTGCCAACCTAACGCAGGCGCAGGTTACAAACCTGTTGTTCGATGGGTTCAACAGCCAGGAGGCAGCTCTTACAGCAGCAGGTGTACGGAAGATTAAAGCCAGCAGCACCCTTTCCCAAGATTTGGAGCCGGAGTATATCACTGTGGCTTTGGACTCTAAAAAGGCTTGGGTAACGCTGCAGGAGAACAACGCCATAGGCGAAATAGACCTGGTGAGCAATACCATAACCAGCATCTTTCCGCTGGGTACCAAAAACATGATGGCCATGGGCAATGGTTTCGATGCGTCCGATAACAACAAGGAGGTGTTGATAGCCAACTGGCCTGTAAAAGCATTTTATATTCCGGATGCCATTGCCAGCTACAGCGTAGGTGGCACTACCTACCTGGTTACAGCCAATGAGGGTGACGAAAAGGAGTATGGCGGGTTAAATGAGCGAACCACGGTAGGTGCCGCTCTATTAGATCCAGAAGCTTTTCCGAATGCGGCTATGTTACAGGAAAGTCACAACCTGGGCCGCCTGCGCATTTCCAACCTGCAAGGCGATACCGATAACGATGGCGATTTCGATGAGTTATATGTAGTCGGTGCCCGCTCTTTTTCTATCTGGAATGCCGAGTCTAAAGCATTAGTATACGATAGCGGCGATGATTTTGAGCTTTATACGTCAAAAGATCCGGCCATATCGCCACTCTTTAATGCCGATAACGAAGGTAATGGATTCAAGAGCCGCAGCCGTGCCAAAGGGCCGGAGCCAGAAGGAGTAACGGTGGCTGAGATAAATGAAAAAATGTATGCTTTTATAGCGCTCGAACGGGTAGGTGGGGTCATGGTGTATAACGTAACAGACCCAGCCAGCCCTCAGTTTGTGGACTACAAAAACAGCCGCAGCCTCACCGAGTTTGACGGCGACCACGGTCCGGAAGGCATTATCTTTATAGCTGCGGAAAACAGCCCAAATGGCAGACCTTATCTGGCAGTTTCGAACGAAGTAAGCGGTACGGTGGCTCTATACGAAATTCAGAACACCATTACCTCTTCTCCGGAACTGGCTGCTGACGAGAACCGGTTTTTCGTTTACCCGAATCCTGCCAGAGGTACAACGGTGTATTTCAACAAAAAAGCAGATGTTGAGGTATTAGATGCCTTGGGCAGAAAAGTGTACAGCGGCCGAAATGTGGGGTCGTTGAATGTGACAAGTTACACCAAAGGTCTGTACTTTGTGAGAACCAACCAGGGCCAGGTAAAACGACTGATCATTCATTAATTTTTCCTTATTTACAGGTGCAGAAGCAGCGTCAATTAGGTTTGTCGCTGCTTCTTTTTTGTTGCCACAGCAGAGCTGAATCAGGTAATTCAAGTTTTCTTAACTTAATCATAATCAGCAAGTAACCTGGAGCTAATATACGGTTTGTAATTTAGGGCATAGAATTATTAAAGTTAAGGTTATGAAAAAGCTACAAAAAATAGTGTCGCAGGCTACAGGTAACGTGCTGAGTCTTTTTCTATTTCGACTACATTCTTTTAATTCTCCTTTTAAGTTCAAACGGGCCTAATCCAGACTTGGTGTCGAACTATAGGGCATGAGGTATTTCCGTTTGAAATACCCCCGGAAGTCCATTATCATTAGAATAATTACTTGCCAGCCTGAGTTGCGGCAGCACCTCCTGAAATAATTGTAACTGCCATGCCCAAAAAACGAAAAGTAGAACTGGTCGTGATTTCTGATGTGCACCTGGGTACCTATGGCTGCCATGCAAAGGAGCTGCTTCGGTACCTCAAGAGCGTTAAGCCTAAAACCCTTGTTTTGAACGGCGACATCATAGACATTTGGCAGTTCAGCAAGAGTTATTGGCCAGCGGCTCACATGAAAGTCGTAAAGCATCTGCTGGGGCTCCTGGCCAAAGGCACCAAAATCTACTACATTACCGGCAACCACGACGAGATGCTGCGCAAGTTTGTTGGCTTTAAGCTCAATAATTTCGAGATAGTAAACAAGCTGGTGTTGAACTTGGATGGCCGTCCGGCCTGGATTTTTCATGGCGATGTGTTCGACGTAACCATGCAGCACTCCAAATGGCTGGCCAAGTTAGGAGCCGAAGGCTACGACCTGCTGATCCTGCTCAACCGGGTCGTCAATTTCTTCTGCCGCAAGCTCAACCGCGAGAAAGTGTACCTGTCCCGCAACATCAAAAACAGAGTAAAAAGCGCGGTTAAGTTTATCAATAACTTTGAGAAAACAGCTTCCGATATAGCCATATCCAATAATTTCCAATATGTAGTGTGCGGTCATATTCACCATCCCGAAATAAAGGAGATAGTGAATGCTGAGGGCCGTGTTACCTACCTTAACTCTGGCGACTGGATCGAGAACCTGACGGCGCTGGAGTTCCATGAAGGGGAGTGGCGTCTTTATAAGTTTCAGGAAGACCTGGCACTGCAGGCAGAAGAAGACGACAGTGCCGAAAACAGCATGGAAACTAACCTCGAGCTGTTTGAGCGCCTGATGGTGGAGTTTAAACTGAAGACAGCGTAAACAAATTCTCCATTCTATAACTAAGAGAGCATTAGGCCAATTGAGGTTTGATGCTCTTTTTTGCATTAAATATTTTGTTTTACCTGCGAGTTTGATTTTCGATAGGCGGTCAGGAAAGGGGCCATGTATAGAGTTGGTACCATTACCAGGAGCACTATAGCCGTACCGGCTGGATAGATATAGAAATTATTCGTAATCTGAATAAAGTACAGGCTGTTTAAATTCACAATCAGAGGTTTAAACAACAACACCAGCAAAATGTGTAACGAAAAAACCTGAAGCGAATGCCTACCCAGGTAACACACCGCTTTTGTTTGGAACCAGCTTTTAAAGGAAGTTGCCAGGTGAGCAACTATGGCTACCAAGGCAGCAAAGTTGAGCAGTCTCAGCGGGCGTAGGTGCCCCCTTTCGGTCCAGAATTCTACGTCAAACCCTTCGAACGAAATATAAAAGAAGTTAATGAAAAAGAGTGGAATACAAATCAGTAAGGAAAGGTACAGCAATGCCTTGCTCTCTAAAATAGCACGTGTTTTCTGGTGGTAAACCAGGTAACCGATGTAAAGCCCTGCCACAAATAAGAACTGCCAGCACAACATATTAAAGTACCCGGATAACAGAAACGTTTTGGAGAGAAAGCTGCCAGTTAAAGAAACTAAAACACCGGAAGTACCCGCCAAATAAACCAGGAACGATAAAGCTAAAACCTGCCACTGGTACTGTTTCTTATACAAAAGAATAAGGTAGGGGGTAAGTAACATAAACAGCACATACATCGGCAAAATATCGAGCAATGAAGGCTGGTAAAGCAAGAAACTACCCATAAACAGCATCTCGATAGGATTCTGAAGAATAGCTGCGTATTCTCCCTCCCAGTATTTAAAGATGGCTTGCCCTGAAATAAGGAACACCCAGGTTAGCAGAAACAACAGGAGATGGTACCGGTAAATGTGCCAGGCCTTTTTCCGAGTAGCCGCTGCAATAGAAGCCAGACCAGACTTATTTAGCTTAGAGGTATAAATGAGACCTACTGTTAACCCCGACAAAAACACAAAGCCTTCTGCAGCAGAAACTGGTCCTACAAATTCAAATGTAAATTTTTTAAGGAGATTGTCAGAATCCATGAAATGATCGACTGTGATAAGAATAAGCAACAGCCCTTTGAAAAAATCAATTTGTTGGTTCCGTTTCATTAGTATTGTAATCAAGGTAAATCACCAGTATGAGAGCATACCTGGAAACTAGTAAAACGATCGTGCCACACCTGGGTTGAGCTCAAATCAAGACATAACAATACCTTAACATCCCTGTATGATTTTCTGCCATATTTAAAGTGATACTCGGCGGATCATATAACTTCTCTGCTGCCGCCTATGCCTTATTTTATGGATTTGTTATAATTTTTAATGCAACCAGTATTGTTTTGTCTTACCACTTTACTTGCCTGGTAGTAAATGGCTAATGTGATTTAAAAATGCTTTACCAAATCTTAATGATCTCTTCATGATGAGGTAAAACGAATGTAAGATATTCGCCTCCGGAAGAATGAAAAGGCTGATCTAGAGGTGGAAGCTTGTTTCTCCTCTGGCTGTACCTAAAAATCTTATGGTTTATCAAATCAGGTCTGATCATTGAAAATTCTATATGCCATTCAGGGTACCGGCAACGGACATCTGACCCGCGCCCTCGATATTATTCCGGCTCTTCAAAAACATGGCGAACTAGATTTGCTGGTGAGCGGTTGCCAGGTAGACCTGAGTCTGCCTTACCCGATGAAGTACCGGCTGCGTGGCCTAAGCTTTATTTTTGGCAAAAATGGGGGCGTGGATTTTTACAAAACGTTCGCCCAAGTAAACTCCAGAAGTTTCTTCAGGGAGATGAAGATGCTGCAGGTGCAGGACTACGACCTTGTAATATCAGATTTTGAACCGATATCGGCTTGGGCGTGTACCTGGGCCAAAAAAGCATGTATTGGCTTAAGCAACCAGGTGGCTGTACTCAGCCCGTATGTGCCTCAGCCTGCTGAAAATGACATGCTGGGCAAGCTCATTCTTCGAAATTATGCGCCTACCACAGCTCATTACGGCTTGCATTTCGCTCGCTTCCACGATAGCATTTACACACCCATTATCCGGAAGGAAATACGGGAACTGCAGGTGTCGAACCAAGGCCACTACACCGTATACCTGCCAGCCCACGAAGACTATAAAATTGTGAACAGGCTCACGCAGCTGAAGCAGGTAGAGTGGCAGGTGTTTTCGAAGCACAACAAGCAGGCTTTTCGCTTAGGAAATGTGTGGGTAAGGCCCGTGCAGCAGGATGCTTTTCTGGAAAGCATGGCTGCCTCTGCCGGAGTACTCTGCGCTGCCGGGTTTGGTACGCCCTCCGAGGTGCTCTACCTCCAGAAAAAATTACTGGTGATACCTATGAAGAACCAGTTTGAGCAGGTCTGCAATGCTGCGGTGCTGCAGCACATGGGTGTAAGCACGCTCAAGAATCTTAAAAAGAAGCAATTACCGGCGCTGCACCAATGGGTAGCTGAAGGCCCGACCGTAAAAGTAAATTACCCTGATGAAACCGCTGCCCTAGTGCAGCGTATCGTTCAGGAAAATACATAGTTTTAGCATTACACACCACCAAACCACTATTGGAATCTAATAACCTACCACTAATTAAATCTGCATTTGGTGAAGACTTCTACTGGGGAGTGTCTACGGCAGCTTACCAGATAGAAGGAGCACACGAAGCTGAGGGAAAAGGAGCCTCGATCTGGGATGTATTTTCAGGTACAAAAGGTAAGGTAAAGCTGAACCACAACGGCAACCTGGCCTGCGATTTTTTTAACCGTTACCCCGATGACCTGCAGCTCATGCAAAGCCTGCATATCCCAAATTTCAGGTTTTCGCTTTCCTGGCCCCGGCTGCTGCCTCAGGGGTATGGCAGTGTGAGCCAAACCGGTTTAGCCTACTACAACCGTTTAATCGATCATTGCCTGGAGCTAGGCATTACGCCCTGGGTTACGCTTTACCACTGGGACCTGCCGCACGCCCTGGAAAAACTGGGAGGCTGGACCAACCGCAAAGTAATCGACTGGTTTCAGGAGTATGCCGCCCTTTGTGTAAAGCACTTCGGCGACAGGGTAAAGCATTGGATGGTGCTGAACGAACCAATGGTGTTTACCGGTGCCGGTTATTTTCTGGGCGTGCATGCGCCCGGCCGCCGGGGCTTTGGTTCTTTTGTGCCTGCAGTGCATCATGCCGCTCTTTGCCAGGCAATTGGCGGTCGTACTATTCGGAGTCTGCAACCTGAAGCCACTATTGGTACTACCTTTTCCTGCTCTCACATAGAGCCGCTGCGTTCCACAGAAAAAGATGAACGGGCTGCCCGCAGGGTAGATGCGCTTCTCAACCGTCTGTTTATGGAACCAGCGCTGGGGCTGGGTTATCCGCTTCAAGACCTTAAATTTATGCGCCGCATCGAAAAGTACATGCTCCCCGGCGATGTAGACCTACTGCCTTTTAACTTCGATTTTATAGGGGTGCAGAATTACACGCGCGAAGTGGTAAAACATTCGTTCTGGACTCCATTTCTGCAGGCTAATCTGGTGCCGGCCCGAAAGCGAAACGTACCTTACACGCTCATGAACTGGGAAGTTTACCCGCAAAGTATTTACCACATCCTGCACCAGTTCAGCCAGTACCCCAACATGCCGAAATTGATCGTAACGGAAAACGGAGCTGCCTTCCCTGATCAGCTCCTGGATGGGCAGGTACACGACCCCAAGCGTGTTGCTTTTTTGCAGCAGTACTTGCAGCAGGTGCTGCGGGCTAAAGCAGAGGGAGTGCCCGTAACAGGTTATTTTGTATGGTCATTTGTTGATAATTTTGAGTGGGCAGAAGGCTATGATCCCAGATTCGGCCTCGTGCATGTCGACTATGAAACACAGCAGCGAACTATCAAAAGCTCCGGCTTCTGGTACCGCGATTTTTTGAAAGGGGAGGCTACTGTTGCTGCTGAATAGCGACAGCCTTGTTTGAAAGAAATCGTTGTAAGCTAACTACGGTAATATCCTTTTAACATCCTATAAGGTTTTTGTGGGTGAGAGCCGTCAGCAGCCGCTATTAGCTTTTTGGTTTAAAGTTCTCGCTAGTGCGAGCTTATAGTACTTTCATGCTAACGGTTTCACTTTCTAGCGTGGGCGAGGTCTGACAGCAGTCACTTTTAGCTTTTTAGTCTAAGTTTGCATAGCTGCTTTTACTGCGGTGACCTCTGAGTAAAGTTGTTGCATTGCCTGCTTCCTTGTTCTTTTTGTCTTAATACAAAAAGAACCAAAAAAATCAAGACGATTTTGTCTAAAGGGGGCCCCTGCACCCCCACTCGCTGAACGCTCAAACAAAAAATCGTCTATAGTTGCATTTGGCAAAGCTGTCCTCTTCGTAGCTGACTGCCGCAATACATAGTTTTACATTACTACCCTTAGAATTCTGAAATTCTTCTAATGAAAAGGGCCTGCCGGAGCTAAAAAGGCTTAGTTTAGCCTAGGGCATTCATCAGGCTTCTTCTTGATAGTTGGCATTGGTACTGTAGCGCTCCAGCAGCCGGGCTGTGGTGGCGGGTAAGGTGGTGACATCCATCACAATAAACCCATCCAGTGAATTGGAGAATTGAGGATCAATGTTAAAGCCGATGATACGGGCATTTTGCTGCAGGTATTTTTTTAAGAGTACCGGCAGTGTTTTCTGCTCCGGGTCGAGGTAGGTTACTAGCTTTTCCAATGAATCGAGTGAATTGACATTCTGGTTCAGTACCTGCTCGTAATGCTCCTTAGAAAACCGGTACCTGAACTTTTTGCGTGCCTGTACCAAAGCTGCCAGTTCCAGGTCATAGTAATGCGAGGTAATATAATCGACCATCAGCATTTTGGAAATGGGTGTGAACTGGTTGCTGATGCTGACAGAGCCAATCAGGTAGCGGTAGCTGAGCTTATTTTCCAGGTATGTGGCAATACCCTTCCAAAGCAGGAGCAAGGGCAGGGGCTGTCGCTGGTACTCTTGTCGTACAAAGGCCCGGCCCAGTTCCAGCGATGCTTTTAACGTGGGCACAAATCCTTTCTTCATCTTAAAGAGGGAGTGCAGGTAAAATCCTTTTTTACCGTATTTCTTTAAAATAAATTTGCCTTTGCCCAAACGGTAGGCTCCCACTAACTTACTAGCCTGTCGGTCGAACAGAAAAAGGTGGTGATAATAGGTATCGTATTCATCCAGGTCTGTAGCTTTTTGAGTGCCTTCTCCTGCGGCCCGAAACGTTATTTCCCGAAGCCGCCCTATTTCCTTTACTACATGCGGCACCTCCTGTTCCGATGCCAGGTAAACCTCCAGATGCTTGTACTGCACCAACCTGGCTGAGTTTCGAAGGCTGTCAATTTCCTTTAAGATAAGCTCAGGATCAACTTCAGGTGCAATAGGAGCAGGCATTGATTTTTTGCTCACCAGTTGCAGCAGCGTTTTCTCTTCCTCCTGTAAGGTGGCACCTAGGGCATAGGTTTTAGCCCGAAGGTAAGGGAGGATTTGAGGCTGATCGAGGGCTAGCAGTTCTTTAGGCATTATAGGTTTACCGATGCGTACCTGAATTGTCTGGCCCTGCTTGTTGAGCAATTGAGCCGGCAGCTGCGCGGTTCGGAGCAAGGGGTGCAACAGTCCGGTCAGGTTAAACGAAAGGCTGTTGTGGCCGCTAAAGAAAATAGGAACTACAGGCATTTTGGCCATGGAAACAAGCCGGCCAATAGACGCATGCCAGGCTGGGTCTGTAATACCCGATGATTGCACTTGAAAGCTGGAAACTTCTCCGGCCGGAAAAACTCCTACCGGCATATCATTGTGCAGCTGCCTTAAGGCACCTCTGATGCCGGCATAGCTGCTTTTCTTTGCATCCTGAAATGGGTTTACCGGCAGCACTACTTCCTGCAGGTTCGGTACCTGCGAGAGCAGATGATTGGCTATCAGTTTAAAATCAGGCCTTGCCTTGCCTAGCAGTTTGAGCATGATCAGTCCGTCGAGGGCGCCAAATGGATGGTTGGCTATGGCCATAAAAGCCCCGCTTGCCGGAATATGCTGGAGGTCCTTGGGGTGAATTTCGATGGTAATGTCGAGTCGTTTCAGGATCTCTTCTACAAATTCGAACCCGCTGTAGGTGTGGGCAGAGGCATAGAGTTGGTTCAGGCTTTTAATTCGGAGCACTTGCATGAGCCAGGGAGAAAGAAAGGAGGCCTTGAACTTATCAAGGGCAGCTGCCGCCGAAAACTGATTTTTATTAATAATTTCTATCATGGCCACGAATACCTACATGCTATAGTATGTCCCTAAATTATCAGGCTGATATGATTCGTAGGTTAAGGCTGTGTTATGCTTTGATAAAGCTTTCCAAGTTTTTTGTTAGTACATAGGCTCCAGAGTCACTGCCTCAAGCCAAAGATCGAAAATGGTACCGCATTACGTAAGAATAAGGCAGTGTTGGCAGTCTGCGCTTTGATTTTGGAAATAGGCGGTGGTAAGGATAATTGACGACATTTTATAAAAATACAAAGTGCCACCTGCTCTATTTATTTAAGAACAGGTGGCACTTTGCAGCAAACAAGTACCTTTTATAGGATGATCTACAGGTACAGGTGGTAGTCTTCGTCGTGCAGGTCTATTTGCAAATTAGCTGGCACCATCAGGTTCTTCAACAGGAAGCCAAGGGTGGTACCGAGTACCAGAAAGGAGGAAATGGTAGATATCTTTTTCATGATCAGAACAGCTTAAGGATTCGTTGTATTTTCTTAACGCTGTTATAAAAGAAATGTTGCTAACGTTAGTTAGTTTTTTTAAGAAAAAAATAGTACTTATTTTTTTGGCTTCCTGCGCCTAATTTCCTCTTTTATTAAAAGCTGAAACCGAACGCAGGAAGCTGCTAAATTAGAGCTTACATGTTACGACGGTACTGGCCACCAACGGCAAACAGCGCGTTCGTAATCTGCCCTAGCGAACAGAATTTCACTGTTTCCATTAGCTGTTCGAACACATTGCCATTGTGTACGGCTACCTGTTGCAGTTGCTTTAGTTGCTCCTCCGCTTTCTCCTCGTGCCGGTGATGCANGTTCGTAATCTGCCCTAGCGAACAGAATTTCACTGTTTCCATTAGCTGTTCGAACACATTGCCATTGTGTACGGCTACCTGTTGCAGTTGCTTTAGTTGCTCCTCCGCTTTCTCCTCGTGCCGGTGATGCAGGTCTTGGACCATTTTTATCTGGTATTGCTTCTCTTCTTCGGTAGCCCTAATCACTTCTTTAGGTATAACAGTAGGTGAACCTTCTGAAGAAAGGAAAGTATTAACACCAATAATCGGGTATTCGCCATTGTGTTTCAACGTTTCGTAATACAGGCTTTCTTCCTGAATTTTGCCGCGCTGGTACATGGTTTCCATAGCACCCAACACACCGCCTCGTTCTGTAATCCGGTCGAACTCCAGCAGCACTGCTTCCTCTACCAGATCGGTTAGCTCTTCTATAATAAAGGAGCCTTGAAGCGGGTTCTCGTTTTTTGCTAAACCTAACTCTCTGTTAATGATCAGCTGTATCGCCATGGCCCTGCGCACTGAGGCTTCGGTAGGTGTGGTAATGGCTTCGTCGTAGGCGTTGGTATGAAGCGAGTTGCAGTTATCGTAAATAGCGTAAAGTGCCTGCAGTGTGGTACGGATATCGTTAAAGTCGATTTCCTGAGCGTGCAGCGAGCGGCCTGAAGTCTGGATGTGGTACTTGAGCATCTGAGAGCGTGCATCGGCACCATATTTATGCTTCATGGCCTTGGCCCAGATGCGGCGTGCTACACGCCCGATTACCGCATACTCCGGATCGATGCCGTTGGAGAAGAAGAAGCTCAGGTTAGGAGCAAACTTATTGATGTCCATACCACGGCTCACGTAGTACTCCACAAATGTAAAGCCGTTTGCAAGGGTAAAGGCTAACTGCGAAATTGGGTTAGCACCTGCCTCTGCTATGTGGTAGCCTGAAATTGAAACGGAATAGAAGTTACGCACTTTATGATCGATAAAGTATTGTTGCACGTCGCCCATAAGCCTTAGCGAGAACTCAGTGGAGAATATGCAGGTGTTCTGCGCCTGGTCCTCTTTCAGTATATCGGCCTGCACTGTGCCACGAACTGAGGCAAGCGTGTTTTCTTTTATGGGAGCATATACCTCTGCAGGTAGCACCTGATCGCCGGTTACGCCGAGCAGCATCAGCCCCAAACCGTCGTTGCCTTTGGGTAGCGGCCCCTGGTAGTGAGGACGTTCTTCTCCTTTCTCTTTATAAATGGCATCAATCTTAGCATTGATCTCCTCTTCGAGCCCATGCTCCTTTATATATAGTTCGCACTGCTGGTCTATGGCTGCATTCATAAAGAAACCTGTCAGGATAGCAGCCGGTCCGTTTATGGTCATCGACACCGAGGTCATGGGGTGGGAGAGGTTAAAGCCGGAGTAGAGCTTCTTGGCATCGTCGAGGCAGCAGATGCTTACGCCGGAGTTGCCAATCTTGCCATAAATATCTGGTCTGAAATCCGGGTCTTCGCCATAAAGTGTAACGGAGTCAAAAGCCGTGGAAAGCCGTTTGGCCGGCATTCCTAAACTAACATAGTGGAAGCGGCGGTTGGTTCGCTCCGGACCACCCTCACCGGCAAACATACGGGTTGGGTCTTCCCCTTCTCGTTTAAAAGGAAACACGCCAGCCGTATAAGGGAATTCGCCCGGCACGTTCTCCTGCAGGTTCCACTTCAGCAGGTCGCCCCAGGCCTCGTAACGTGGCAAGGCAATTTTAGGAATATCGAGCTGCGACAGGGATTTACTGTGCGTCTTAATCTTCAGCTCCTTGTCGCGCACTTTAAATACATAAAACTCTTCTTTGTAAGCCTGCACCTTTTGCTTCCAGTTCTCCAGGATTCGCTTGTTCTGACCATCCAGGTGCAGTTCTAATTCAGCGTAGGCCTGCTCCAGTTGCTTAACCAGCCGGTCCTTGTCATCAATTTCGAGCCCCTGCACTGCCTCAATGGACTTGCGAATGCCGTAAAGCTTCTGAGCGGTTTCAGCCTGCTCGCTGCTCCACTTGTCGTAGTTACGGATTGTTTCAGAAATTTCGGAGAGGTAGCGGGTGCGACTTGGCGGTATAATAAATACTTTCTCCGACATCTCTTCCGTTACTTCCATCTTAGATTCAAAAGCAAGACCGGTTTTTTCAGATATTTTGGCCATTACTGCCTTGTAGAGCTGGTTCATGCCGGGGTCGTTGAACTGCGAGGCAATGGTGCCAAACACCGGCAGCTGCTCCTCGCTCACCTCCCAGAGCTGGTGGTTTCGCTTGTACTGTTTTTTTACGTCGCGCAGGGCATCCAAGGCACCTCTTTTATCGAACTTATTAAGGGCTATAATATCGGCAAAGTCCAGCATGTCGATTTTCTCGAGCTGGGTAGCTGCTCCGTATTCCGGAGTCATTACATAAAGGCTGGCATCGGAGTGCTCTACTATTTCGGTGTCGGACTGGCCTATGCCACTTGTTTCGAGTATGATCAGGTTGAAGCGAGCCGCTTTTACAATGTCTACGGCGTCCTGCACATACTTGCTCAGGGCCAGGTTGCTTTGGCGTGTGGCCAAGGAGCGCATGTACACACGGTCGTTCGAGATGGCGTTCATCCGGATTCTGTCGCCCAGCAGGGCACCGCCCGTCTTGCGTTTAGAAGGATCAACGGAGATAATGGCAATTTTCTGGTCGGGGAAGTCGAGCAGGAAGCGGCGCACCAGTTCATCTACTAAAGAAGATTTACCGGCACCTCCCGTACCAGTTATACCCAATACCGGCGTGCTTTTCCTTTCAGGGGCTGTGCCTCCTGCCTCTGCCTTTTGTATGAGCTGCTCTTTTAGTTTAGCAAACTCTTCTGGGTAATTTTCTGCTGCCGAAATAAGGCGGGCAATCGATTTAGCATCTTTCTCTTGCAGGTGCTGCACCTCACCGTTCAGGTTATTGCCTGTAGGAAAGTCGCACTTGCTGAGCATGTCGTTTATCATTCCCTGCAAACCCATGGCGCGGCCATCGTCGGGGGAGTAGATACGGGCAATGCCGTAAGCGTGTAGCTCCTCAATCTCCTCTGGCAGAATAACGCCACCGCCGCCACCAAAAATACGAATGTGTCCGCAGCCTCGCTCCTGCAGGAGATCATGCATGTACTTAAAGTACTCCAGGTGGCCCCCTTGATACGAAGTGATGGCAATAGCCTGCACATCTTCCTGAATGGCACAATCCACGATTTCCTGCACCGATCTGTTGTGGCCCAGGTGAATAACCTCCGCTCCGGAAGATTGGATAATGCGCCGCATAATGTTAATGGAGGCATCGTGGCCATCGAACAGAGAAGCTGCCGTTACGAGGCGGATATGGTGTATCGGTTTATAAACTTCGATTTGATGAGCTTGCATAGTAGGTGTAGGTATGTCCTGATGATGTAACGTGCAAATGTACGTAATATGCACTAAACTAAGGTTTCCCTCTGCAAAATTTGCATTACAAGGTACTTCTGGCGGACTCGTTTTATGAATTTTGCAATTTTAGTGGCAGCTGTTCTCTCAGTAAACATGCTGCTACCTTGGCATACGAAGAATAACCGTGTTACGGCGCCTTAATTGGGTGTGAAAAAGAAGCCGGCAGGGCAGGGAATGCAGGCTAAAGCGGATGGTAAATCCTGCTTGCAGAAACTAAAAGTAGCGTTTGTAGGCGCCTGAGTTAATTGGTGTACTGTTTAAAGGATAAGTGAAACTAAAAAGCGCGTTCAACCTAAACCAGCTTCGCGGGCCAGCACCACCATTTCAGCCACATTACCGGTGCCTAATTTTCGTTGAATGTTTTTGCGGTGAGTTTCTACAGTATGATAGCTTAGAAACAGCTGCTCGGCTATCCCTCTGGTGCTCATACCTTGGCAGATCATATTCAGTATTTGAATTTCCCGATTGCGGAGGTTTTTAATGAGGAGTTTATTTTTGTTCTGCAAATTCGCTTTGAGGGCTGCTACCAATTGCTCTTCTGTATCCATTCGCGAACTGAGGTCGACATCTACACACAGAATATCTTTTACTTCTCCGTTTTCTTTTCTGCGGAATGATTTAGCCCAGCCTGTGTACCATTTGTACTCGCTTTCTTCCTTATGTTTAGCCCGAAAGATGCCTCCGTACTCAGCGCCAGTAAAGTGCTTGTAGTGGACCAGGCTGTTTTCTGGTATAGTATGGTCGTCGGGGTGCACAATTTCCTTTAAGTAATTAAAGCCGCCCATCGCTAAAATCTCAGGCAGGGTATAGCCGAGTGTTTCTTCATTGGTTTTGTTGCACCATACCACGCCCTGGTCAAGATCTGAAATATAGATATTAGCAGGAACCTCATTCACAACTTTTTCCAGAAAAGCGCACCTTTCTTTAACCTGCGCTAATTCTTCTTCTAATTCTTTGATCCTCTGTTGTAAGTTGTTTTCGCTATTGGTATCTGCCATGAGCATTTATAAACTAATATCACTTTTTACTTTGTGTAAATCCATCAAAATAACAGTTTAATGGAAAAGTGGATTCTATTTTTAAAATTAAGCATATTTCTTTTTATGTCAATACATAAATTTTAGATAAAACAATAAATAATCTTAGTAGTTTATAATGCTTCAGAACTTAAATCAAAGATTATGAGTGATTTAACTTTTGGTGACGAAAGGTAGCCTTTACTTGTATAAGATTATGTACAAGATGTTATGGTGGAAGGGTATTCGTACTCAAAACCGCAGTTCCTGCCATAGGAATCTAACATAAGCCTTGCCCCTTTAAATCTGTTTTTGGCTAAGGAAGGGCATTTTGATTAGAATAATCGGCCTAATGCGTGCAGGTAAACTTACCTGGAGATATGGGAGTGTGAGCTTTACCGCATTACAAGCCTATTTAAGTTAAAGTGGCCCCGCGAAATTCTGCTGCTGTTGCATAACTCAAATTTTAACGTTCGCTTAATAAAACGATTTGAGCAGAATATTCTTAACTTTGTTTTCGTATTGATACTATATGAAGAACATCCGTAATTTCTGCATTATTGCCCACATCGACCACGGTAAAAGTACCCTGGCAGACCGATTGCTGGAGTTTACCCAAACTGTAGCAGAGCGTGAAATGCAGCACCAATTGCTCGACAACATGGACCTGGAGCGTGAGCGTGGTATCACGATTAAAAGCCATGCCATCCAGATGAACTACCGCTACAAAGGCGAAGACTATGTACTGAACCTGATCGACACTCCCGGTCACGTCGACTTTTCGTATGAGGTGTCGCGTTCGATTGCCGCCTGTGAGGGCGCGCTTCTGATCGTGGACTCATCGCAGGGTATTGAGGCTCAGACCATTTCGAACCTGTACCTGGCTATTGGCAACGACCTGGAAATTATTCCGGTGCTAAACAAGATTGACCTGCCACACGCTATGCCGGAGGAGGTGTCGGACCAGATTATAGAACTGATTGGCTGTGAAGTAGATGATATTATTCATGCTTCCGGTAAGGCTGGCATTGGCATAGAAGAAATACTGAACGCGATCTGCGAACGTATTCCTGCTCCGAAAGGAGACCCTGCCGCTCCCTTACAGGCGCTTATCTTTGACTCCGTGTTTAACTCTTACCGAGGTATAGAGGTATATTTCCGCATTTTTAACGGCACGCTTAAGAAAGGGGAGAAGGTAAAGTTTATTAACACGGGCAAAACGTACGAAGCCGACGAAATTGGGGTGCTGAAACTGAACCAGGAGGAGCACAAAGAAATGGGTGCTGGTAATGTGGGCTACCTGATTTCGGGCATCAAAAACGCGAAAGAAGTAAAAGTTGGCGATACGATTACGCACGTTGAAAAACCCGGAGAGTCTATTCAGGGGTTTGAGGATGTGAAGCCAATGGTATTTGCCGGTATTTACCCGGTAGAAACAAGTGAGTACGAGGAATTGCGCTCTTCTATGGAGAAACTGCAGTTAAATGATGCCTCTCTTGTGTGGGAGCCAGAGACTTCGGCGGCGCTTGGTTTTGGTTTCCGTTGTGGGTTCCTAGGCATGCTGCACATGGAAATTGTGCAGGAGCGCCTAGAGCGCGAATTCGATATGACGGTTATTACAACCGTGCCATCGGTGCAGTTCCACGCCTACACCACCAAAAGTGATATGATTAAAGTGAACGCTCCTTCCGAAATGCCGGAGCCGAATTACATCGATCATATAGAAGAGCCCTTTATTAAGGCACAGATTATTTCTAAATCTGAATTTGTAGGGCCTATTATTACCCTATGTATGGATAAGCGTGGTATTCTGAAGAACCAGACCTACCTAACGAGCGACCGGGTAGAGATGACCTTTGAGATGCCACTGGCGGAGATCGTGTTCGACTTTTTCGATAAGCTGAAAACCATTTCGCGTGGTTATGCTTCCCTCGATTATGAACTGATCGGATTCCGGGCTTCAAACATGGTGAAGCTCGACGTCATGCTGAACAGCGAGAAGGTGGATGCCCTATCGGCTATTGTTCACCGCGACAAAGCCTACGACTGGGGCAAACGCCTTTGCGAAAAGCTTCGTGAGTTGCTGCCACGCCAGATGTTCGAGATCGCTATTCAGGCCGCTATTGGCCAGAAGATCATTGCCCGCGAAACCGTGAAAGCCATGCGTAAAAACGTATTGGCTAAGTGCTACGGCGGTGACATATCGCGTAAGCGTAAGCTCCTCGAAAAACAGAAGAAAGGTAAGAAGCGCATGCGCCAGGTAGGCAACGTGGAAATTCCACAGGAAGCTTTCCTAGCTGTGCTCAAATTAGACTAAATTCAATACCCAAGCCCCAATATGCCTGCATGTTGGGGCTTGTAATTTATATAGTAGCTTTATTGCTCAGCTAAGGGCAGTATTGAAAGGAAAAATAATACATGTCCTTTAAGCTACTCCTTCTTATCCACTACAACTCATAATTTTTAACTCAAAACTCTTAACTAGTAAAATGACCCTGCTCGACGGTAAAAAAACATCTGAAGCCATACAAAACGAAATTGCTGCTGAGGTAGCCGAGATTAAAGCACAAGGTGGCAAAGTGCCTCATTTGGCAGCTATTCTTGTAGGAAATGATGGCGGTTCTGTAACGTACGTGAATAACAAAGTGCTGGCATGTGAGCGCGTAGGCTTTGAATCTTCGCTGTTTCGCTACGAAGAGACCATTACCGAAGAGGAGCTGTTAAACAAAATAAAAGAGCTGAACGATGACCCGCAGATAGATGGGTTTATTGTGCAGTTGCCCCTGCCAAAGCACATCGATGCGGAGAAGGTGCTGGAGGCTGTTGATCCGATGAAAGATGTAGACGGGTTTCACCCAACGAACGTTGGGCGTATGGTAGCTGGCTTGCCTGCTTACCTGCCAGCCACACCTGCCGGCATCCTGCAGCTGCTGGAGCGTTACCAGATCGAAACATCAGGCAAGCACTGCGTTGTGATTGGCCGCAGCAACATTGTGGGGTCGCCAATGAGCATCCTAATGGCGAAGAGTGCTTACCCTGGAAACTGCACCGTTACGATGTGCCACAGCCGCACTGTAGATCTGCCCTCATTTACCCGTCAGGCGGATATTGTTATCGCTGCCATCGGTAAGCCTGAGTTTGTAACAGCCGACATGGTAAAAGAAGGTGCCGTAGTGATAGACGTAGGAACAACACGCGTTCCGGACGAAAGCCGAAAATCTGGCTTCAGGTTGAAAGGCGATGTGAATTTTGACGAGGTTGCACCGAAATGCAGTTACATTACGCCTGTGCCAGGTGGTGTTGGTCCCTTAACCATTGCCATGCTTCTTAAAAACACTCTGAAAGCTGCTAAGAAAGAGGTATACGCTTAGGTATTAAAGATAATTGAATAGGCCTCACGACTTTGGATTAGTTCGTGAGGCCTTTCTTTTGAGAATTAACCCTAAGCTTCAGAAAGGAGAAAAATGCTCTGGAAGGCTGATTTCATTAGAAGAATTTAAAGAGAATTTAACGTAATTGAAGAAGCTACACCAAATTCTCATCCAGGGCCTTTCGAACTAGTTCTACTGCGTTTTTTACGCTGAGCCGCTTCATCATACTGGCTCGGTGATTGTCTACGGTGCGTACGCTCAGATTCAACTTCTCGGCAATTTCGCGGCTGTTAGAGCCATCTACTATAAACTTAAGAATAACTTTTTCCTGTTTCGATAACTTCGATTTCTTAACTGTACTCTTTTCTGTTTCGTTTACCTTCTGCAGGTAGGAGGCTATGATGATATTTGACACCGAAGGACTGAAGTATTTCTCGCCGCTGGCAACAGTCCGCAAGGCCCGCACCATTTCATCGCGCGTAGTGTCTTTGAGTAAATAGCCAAAAGCGCCCGCCTCCACCGATTTCAGAATGTAATCTTCGTTGTTGTGCATAGAGAGCATCAGGCAGCGGGTGGTAGGATAGAGTTTGCTTACTTGGGCGGCTGCCTCCAAACCGTTCATCACCGGCATGGCTATGTCTATCATCAATACATCAGGGACAAGTTCCTTTACCTTCTCTATAGCCTCTGCACCATCCTGTGCTTCTCCCACAATCTCTACATCTGCCAAGTCCTCCAGCAGCGACCTGATGCCGTTTCTGACAATAGTATGATCATCGGCCAGTAATATTTTTATCTTCTCCATGTTTCTTTTTTAGTTAAGCGGAATTTTCACTTGAATATGAGTGCCTTTACCAGGTTTGGCGAGTATGTCTATTTGCCCGTTCATCATTTCGACCCGGGCCTTCATGTTGCTGATGCCGTGGGCTGGTCCGGTCATGTCTGGTTGAAGAGTTAATTTGTTGTAGTCAAATCCGCGTCCCTTGTCCACTACCTTCAGCTGAATGTATTTCTTGTTGCCCACTAGTTCAACGGCTATCTCTTTGGCTCCGGCATATTTTACGGCATTGTGCATCGCTTCCTGACACACGCGATAAAGCCCTATTTCTACGTTCTTATCGAGGCGCTTGCCATTCCAGTTGGTTTTGAAAGCTACGTGTATGCCTGCACTGCCAGCAACCTGAGACGTGAGTAGCTTTAGGGCTGAGGATATACCAAAGTCGCTGAGCACAGCCGGCATCAGGTTAAATGAGATGGTTCTCGCCTCCGAAATTGTCTGGCTTACCAGGTTACGCAGGTCGGCAAGGTTTTGCTGAGCCGTGGGTATATCGGCAACAGCATCCCCCATTTTTTCGATGCCGAATTTCATGGCGGTCAGCATCTGGCCTAAACCATCGTGTATTTCGCGTGCCACGCGCTTTCTTTCTTCTTCCTGTCCTTCTATCAGGTAAGCCGAGCGCAGTTTCTGTTCATTCATCTCCTGCCTGTATTTCTGACTCGTAGCTTCGAGTAGGGCCTCCTTTGTTTCTTCTAGCGATTGGTTTACCTGCACAAGCTCGTTGTTTACCTGTTGGGTTTGCCTCTCCGATTGTACAAGAAGTTTGATGGTGTGTTGAAGTTGATTCACGGCAGGCCGGAAAACGAAACAGCCTTCGAGCAGCAATACACCCAGCGTGCAGAAGAGCAAGATCAGTTCCATTTGCTGCGAGGCGTACACTCTGCGGGAGGCCTCTGCATCGTACTGGTACACGATCTGGTTCATTGCCTGCAGGTAGGCCCGCTCCTGTTGCAGTATCGTGCGAAGGGAGGAGGTAACGGGGGGTGGGGAGGAAGTTAGGTTTAATTGTTGATGGTAGTCTTTAACAGCGTTTGCATTTGTTATGATTGCCTCATAAAAGGGAGCTATCTGTTCAAACATACTATTTATGGTGTCGCTGTTAATAACAGGTGTGGCAATAGAGTCCAGGTAGCCGCTTTTCAGGCCCTCATGGCTATCTTGCCATAGCTCCAGTGCTTCTTCCAGGTCTGTCAGGTAAGTGCGCTTTTGTGAATTGTCGGACTGGTTGCCAAGCAGGAGTACCGTTTTGCAAATTTTCTGGCTCAGCATACGTTGCCGCCCTGCTATGTTTATAACTCTGGAATCGCTGATTTGACTTTTGAGAGAATGCTGCATGATTATCTGTCCGCCTACAGACAACAGGGCAACCGCAGTAAGTGCCAGTAGGTAAAGGCGGGTTATTTTGCGGGCTATGTTCCGGTCAGCAGATTTGCGCATAGGCGTTTAGTGGATAGTCGATGTTTTTATATGAGGTTTAGGAAGCCAAACAGCAAGTTTCTTTGCAAATAGGGTCCTACTTTATTTTGTTTTGGTATGTATACACTAGCAGGAGAGCTGCTTTAAGTTTCATATAGCTCTGTAGCGCTACTTTACCTGAAGATTCTGGCTGTATCTTTTAGTTGTTGATGATTATTATCTTTTCGGGTAGTTTGCCTTGCGATCAACAATAACTGACTTATCCAGCTGATGCTTAGGAATCTCCTACATACTTTTTTTGGCTTATCTTCTTATATGACTTCAAATCAAAAACTTTAACTGGTGAAGTTATATGCTTCTTCACCAGTTTTAAGTTTATGTTCTTTAGCCGCTTCATTTTTGGGTGCTATTAGTATTTATAAAAACTATAGTTTGTGTTTTATCAAGAATTTTTAATTTATTCATAAATTTAATAAATTTTACATACCTCCTCTGTTTTAAAGGGGGTATATAGAAAAAAAGTAATAAACATAAAAAATGTGCTCGTTATATTTAGGTGTATTAGATAAAAATAAGTAATATTACTCACATAAGGGTAGGGAGTTTTGCTATTAAGGTTTTAAGTGAAATATCTCCTTAATTTTAACTAATAGCAGGATAGGTGAGATTGTAAACTAGGTGGATAGATTTACGCTGATAAAAAAAGCCCTGGAAGATCGGCCAATCCCCAGGGCTATTAATAAATGCTCATTTTAAATTATTTCTAACCTAAAACTATTTCAAATTTATGAAGAAAAAGCTACTAAGCCAACTACTTGGCGGGTTAGTGCTGGGAATGGTGTGCAGTAACCTTGCTCATGCCCAATTCTCTCTTTCCGGCCAGCTTCGCACCAGGTCTGAGGTACGGGACGGGCAGGGCTCTTTATCTGCGCAGGAGGCAAAGCCAGCCTTTTTTACCTCTCAACGCACCCGGCTACAGATGAACTATACAGGACACAGATTTAAGTTATTTTCTGCTGTTCAGGATGTGCGGGTGTGGGGGCAGGATGCTTCCAGCATAAACAGAATTACGCTAGATGCTAACAACGGGCTGATGGTGCATGAGGCTTGGGGCGAAATTATGCTCCTCGATACCAGCTCCACCATAGATAACTTCTCTTTAAAAATAGGAAGACAGGAGCTCGTTTACGATGACTCGCGCTTGCTTGGTAACCTCGACTGGTTGCAGCAGGGCCGCCGCCACGACCTGGCTTTGCTCAAACTGGAGCATCAGGGCTGGATAGGGCACCTGGGACTTGCTTTTAACCAAAACCAGGAGCGTAAGACAGGTACTCCTTACAACGGCATACCGGCCGCTTATGGTGCAGGAACAAATGGAATTGGCACCATGTATAAGTCTATGCAGTTCTTGTATGCAGGGCGCAAATTCCAGAAAGGGAGTGCCTCGCTGTTGTTTCTAAAAGATGATTTTAACAAATATCAACTAGAGAGCGGTGCTCGCGTTTGGGGGCAGGGGAGCTGGAGTCGCCTGACTACTGGTGCTTTTGTTACTGCCACACCCTTTCAGAATTTAGGTATTACAGCCAGCGCCTATTTGCAGCAAGGAAAAGACAAAGATGGCAACAAATTATCGGCCAGTCTTCTTTCTGCTGTAGCCACCTATACTGTTTCGCCAAAGTTCATTATTGGCCCTGGCATAGACTACACCTCTGGCAATAACCCATCCGTAACAGATGGTGTAAACCGACAGTTCGATCCGCTATATGGTACCCCACATAAGTTCTGGGGCAATATGGACTATTTCTATGTGGCTGATGGCTTCGGGAAAAGCGGCCTCGTGAATTACTACCTTAAAAGCCGTTATAAGGTAACAGATAAGCTAAGTGTTGCTCTTGATGCACATCAGTTTGTCTCGCCAAACAATGTGCTAAATCCAGAAAGTGTGAGCCTTAACCGTAACTTTGGCACAGAGCTGGATCTGGTGCTGAGCTCTACTATTACAAATGCCATAGGTTTAGAAGCAGGGTACTCCACCTTGTTTGCCTCTTCCACACTCGCTTCTCCGGCAGTAAAAAATGTAGCCAACGCTGATAAACAAGCAAATTGGGCTTATCTGATGATTAACATTAAGCCAAATTTTCTGCCAAAATAAGCCTGTTCTCTATCTCTTACTTATTAATTGCTGCAGGTGAGGGCGCATTACTGGCAGCCTTTCTTCTCCCCAATTAATCCTGAACAAAAACGAAAAAGTATGCAACGTCCACTTTCCATTATATCCTCGATGCTGGCGGTTCTGCTGGTGTTGGGTTTGGTTGCCATCCTTAACTCATGCAGCTACAATACAACCACAGTTGCAGATGGCACTGATTTGCCGGATGATATACCGGATTATTAAGCCATTACTGATAAATAAAAGCCCCAGGACGATAGATCATCCTAAGGCTTTTATTTACTTCTTAAGGAGAAAAATCAGGCCTTTACTCTGTGTTGCTCTTTTAACACCGAAGCCATTTCGCTAAAGTCGTTGTTGATGCTGATAGATTGCTTTGGCTTGTTCAGGAACGCCTGCAGCTGCTCTGGCAATGCTAATTTAGTACCAATAATGTCTTCAATTGTCTGTTTAAATTTGGCAGGGTGTGCTGTTTCCAGGAAAATGCCTGCTGTTTTTTGCTCTGGCAGATACTTTTTCAGCGCCATATACCCAATGGCTCCGTGTGGGTCCATCAGGTAGTTTTGCTCCTGGTTTACCTCCCGGATCACTTCTCTAACAGGTTCATCCTCTGTCCAGAATCCTTTGACTACCTGGAGCAGGGAATCATAATCGTTGCCGAATAGCTCCAGTATGCGCGGGAAATTGTTAGGAGCTCCAACATCCATGGCGTTAGCGATGGTGGCTACTGATGGAGCAGGCGTGTAAACACCACTCTCAAGGTATTCTGGAACAATTTTGTTACGGTTAGTGGCAGCCACAAAGCGGGCTATTGGTAAACCCATTTGTCTGGCTAATAAGCCGGCAGCCAGGTTACCAAAGTTGCCGCTTGGAACAGCAAATGTAATATCCGTTGCATCTGGGTTTTGTCTTTTCCATTGGCCCCATGCATGGAAATAATAAACCATTTGCGGCAACCAACGTGCCACGTTAATAGAGTTGGCAGAAGACAGTTGCATCTCCTTCGATAGTTCCTCATCAGAAAAAGCCCGCTTTACCAGACTCTGGCAATCGTCGAAGGTACCTCTAACCGCAATAGCCGTAATGTTCTGACCGAGCGTGGTAAACTGCATTTCCTGGATGTCGCTTACTCCGCCTTCTGGGTATAGAATAACCACTTCAATGTTAGCTACTCCCAAAAAGCCGTTGGCAACAGCACTGCCCGTATCACCAGATGTAGCAACAAGTACAGTTACCGGGCTACCGCTTTTGGAGAAGGCCTGCAGGCAACGGGACATAAAACGGGCTCCAACATCCTTAAACGCGCAGGTCGGACCATGGAAAAGCTCCAGGGCAGCAATACCATCCTGTAACGGCACCAGCGGAATAGGAAAAGTAAATACTTCCTCACAGATTGTTTTAAGTTGTTCCACTTCCAAATCCGGCGCTGTATAGGGGCTTAACACCTCATAAGCAATCTCAGGAAGACTCAAGTTTGGTAGTGCTTCAAAAAAGGAAGCAGGTAAAACTGGAATCTGTTTCGGAAAAAACAATCCTTTGTCTTGTGGTAAACCTTTGATCACAGCCTGACTGAAGCTCATGTCCGGCGACTGGCGATTGGTACTATAGAATATCATGCTTGTGCGGGTTGTAATATGGTTTGTTCTATAAGGCGTGCTCCCTGCTCGGGCACCTGCGTTACATAAGATTTCAGTTCGATGCCACTGCTACCGTACACTTGCTCCAGGGCCTGTTGCACGGCCAAAGCTTGTTGTTCAGTAGCCGAAAGAGCGAAGATAGAAGGACCTGATCCGGAAATACCGCAGCCTAAGGCGCCTGCACTTATGGCGGCAGCTTTAGCCTGGTTAAAAAGTGGTATCAGCACAGAGCGCTCCGGCTCAAATATCTCGTCGTGTAAGCTTCTGCCAATCAGGCTATAATCTCCTTTCAGAAGCCCGGTAATCAGGCCGGCCAAGTTACCCCATTGCCGTATACCTTTCTGCAAAGGAATATCTTTTTTGAGGATGCTGCGGGCAAGGGAAGTTTTTAGCTCCACCTGCGGGTGAACCACAGTGCAGTAGAGCTCCACCGGCACACCCAATGGTACAATGTCGAGCGGCTCGTAGCTGCGCACCAACACAAATCCACCTAATAAAGAGGGTGCTACATTATCGGCATGCGCTGACCCGGAGGCCTTGCGTTCGCCTTCCATAGCGTAAATTACCAGTTCCTGCGTAGTGAATGGTTTGCCTAATAGCTCATTCATTGCGTAGGCGGCCGCAGCCGAACTGGCCGCGCTACTGCCCAGTCCACTGCCCACTGGCAAACCTTTGTGGAGTTGCAATTCCACTCCATAAGGCACCTGCAGGTCGTTGAGCATTTTTTGCGCCACTACCCCAATAACATTATCAGTTGGATCGAGAGAGAGGCCTGTTACACCAGTTATCGAGGTGATAATTACGCCCGGAGTTTCTTTTTTTCGTGCCCAAACTTCATCGCCCGGATGCTCCATGGCAAAGCCTAATACATCGAACCCGCAGCAAACATTGGCTACAGTGGCAGGTGCGTACGCTTTTATAAATTCTGAATTATTCATGATTCTACTTGTTGTGCCATCTCAAATGCAGACATGTCTGGTTTGGCAAGAAAAAAACTGTCGTGCAGCAGGTTTACTGCTTTTTGGGCATCTTCGGCCTGCACCACAAACGAAATGTTACGTTCTGTGGCTCCCTGTGCTATAGCCCGTATGTTTATGCCGTTGCTGCCCAGCAAAGAGAAAGTTGTTCCTGCAATACCTGGCTGCTTTATCATACCATTGCCTACTAAAGCTATAATACTCATGGGCGCCTCTAAGTTCAACGGATCCAGAATTCCTGTTCGGATATCTTCTGCAAACTCATGTTCCAGTGCCTGCAAAGCATGTGTTCCTTCGCCTTGAGTAAGGCCAATGGTGATGCTGTGCTCCGAAGAAGACTGCGTGATAAAGTAAATATTAATACTCTCGGTTGCCACAGCCTTAAACATACGCATGGCAATACCCGGTACACCTACCATGCCACTGCCTGTTAAGGTAAGCATGGCAATATGATCGATGCAGGATACACCTTTAATGATCTGGTTTCCTGGCGTCGCTTTTTCGGTAATCAAAGTGCCCTTGTGAGTCGGGTTAAAAGTGTTCTTCAGCTGCAACGGAATTTTAGCTGCCACCAAAGGGTAAATGGTGGGCGGGTACAAAACTTTAGCCCCAAAATAAGCCAGCTCCATAGCCTCCTCATAACTCAGCTCCGGAATAGAGTAGGCCGATTTAGCCTTGCGGGGGTCTGTGGTATACATGCCGTCTACATCAGACCAGATTTCCAGCTTTTCTGCGTTCATGGCAGCCGCATAAAGAGAGGCGCTGTAGTCGGAGCCGCCACGGCCCAGCACCGTGGTTTTGCCGGTGGTGGAGCTGGAAATAAAACCAGGCGCTATAATAAGCGCAGCCTCAGGCAGGTGCTGCTGTATCTGCTCATAGGTTTTTTTCAGGTCTACCTTTGCATTCAGGTAGTTGTTGTCCGTAAATATAAAATGGCGACTGTCTATTAGGATATTCGGTAAACCCTGGTATTGAAAAGCCTCCGAAACAATGGCCGAAGAAAGCAGCTCTCCATAGCTCATCACGCGGGCTTTAATGCTGTCGCTGATTTCGTCTAACAGGTAAACACCTTTGCACATATCCTCCAGTTCGCGTAAGCGCAATTTTATTTTGCCCTTAATGTTAATCTGAAGGTTAATCGGTACCAGTTGCTCAATAGCTTCCATGTGTTTAGTTTCCAGCAACTGCAGCACCTCCTGGTAAGAGTCGTCGTGTGCTGCCGCTTTCTGGAAACAGTTAATCAGCATGTCTGTTACGCCGGACATGGCCGATAACACCACCAGCATACGGGTAGCATCTTTCTTTTCGGTAAGAATAGAAGCGATTTGTGAGATTGCCTTGGCGTTGGCGACAGATGTTCCACCAAATTTTAAAACCAGCATAGTTTATGGTTCTGATGTTTTAAAGAATATATAATTAGGCCCTGAGATCGGCTAAAGAGGCCCCGAAAGGCGATAAGGCTGGATGAAAATTTTACGTGAACCCCCTAATGGGTAATAATCCCCGGATTAATTCCAGCGTGGCTAATCGCCTCTGAAAGAATAGGCCCGGAGGGGGTGCCAATGGCAGGTGTGGCACGGGAAATAGGTATGTTCCGAAAATTTTTCATTTTTTTTGAGGAGCCAATATCTACATTAATTTAAACAATTGCAAAAATATAGCCCCTGTTGGTTGTAAATATCCCAATTGATGGGGCAAACTCTTTAATATAATCGCAAAAAACAGGAACAGAACCACCTTCACGGTATGTTGCATATTTATGCTAAATTGCAGGTTCTGCCTTTTGGGCAAACATTATTTCCTTTAGTTACTGAATAAAAAAGGTGCTGTAACCTATGTTTTGTGCCTTAAAATGAATATGTTAGATATAATTAAACCAATAAAAACAGCCTCTATTCACCAGGTTCCCAAAGATGGGAGCAGACTGCCCTTGATGGAGGCTTTTTATACGATACAAGGAGAGGGTGCCAACACAGGTTGCGCCGCCTATTTTATTCGGCTGGGCGGCTGCGATGTGGGCTGCCACTGGTGCGATGTAAAGGAGTCGTGGGATGCGGAACTGCACCCTTTAACAGAGATCGAAGAAATTGTAAAAACAGCCGAACAGTTTCCGGGAAAGGCGGTTGTAATTACTGGAGGTGAGCCCCTGCTCTATAACCTGAACCCGCTTACCTCGCAGCTGCAGGAAAAGGGTATTCAAACATTTATAGAAACATCGGGTGCTTACCCTATCAGCGGTTTTTGGGATTGGGTGTGCCTGTCTCCAAAAAAGTTTAAAGCACCGGATGCTTCTGTTTATCCGTATGCCGATGAGCTGAAGGTAATTATCTTTAACAAAAGTGATTTTGCCTGGGCTGAGGAACATGCTGCCAAGGTAGGAGCCAAAACAAGGCTTTATCTGCAGCCAGAATGGAGCAAGGCAGAGCAACTGATGCCTCAGATAGTGGAGTACGTTAAAAATAACCCAAAATGGCGCGTGTCTTTGCAGACACATAAATACATGGACATACCATAAGACTCCCTATGTACAAAATACTGCTCATCGTTTTTTTGTTATTTACCTGCATCAGTAACAGCACCTATGCCCAAACAAGTACGCTTAGCACTACTTCCAAAAAGGCGCAAAGTCTGTACTATAAAGCCGATGAGTATGCCAAGGCGCGTAATTTTAAAAAAGCCCTCGATGCCTTGGACGAGGCTACCGCTAAAGACCCTGGTTTTGCCGAGGCTTATTTAAAAGCCGCCGGCCTTACCAGGTCTATGGGCGATAAAGCAGCCACCTTTGTGTACCTTGAAAAAGGACTTACCCTCTTGTCGTTTAACCCGGCTCTGCAGAATAGTTATTTCGACCTGGCAGAGCTTTATTTTGAAAAGGGAAACTACGAAAAAGCAAAGAACAACTACGATGCTTTTCTTAAATCTAAGCCCCGAAACCCTAAGCTGGTAGAGCTGGCCCGACAGCAAATCAAAACCAGCGAGTATGCCATACAAGCCATGCTCAGCCCAGTGCCGTTTAATCCCGTGCAGCTGCCGGGGGTGGTAAACCGCTTTGGCCTGCAGTATTTTCCGTCAACCACAGCCGATCAGCGGCACCTTATCTACACAGGTCGCCTGAGCGCCCGGCCGGATCAGGACGAGAATATTTATATAAGCAAGTGGCAGGAAGGGGAGTGGCAAGCACCTGTTTCTATTTCCGATGCTATTAACTCCACAGCCAACGAGGGGGCGGCTACCATTTCCGGCGATGGCAAAACATTGGTGTTTACTTCCTGTAACCGACCCGATAGCCAGGGCGATTGCGACCTCTACATCTCCTTCCGGACCGGAAATGAATGGAGTAGGCCGAAGAACATGGGCTATACCGTGAATTCCAAAGCGTGGGAATCGCAGCCCAGCCTCTCAGCCGATGGCAGAACCTTGTATTTTACTTCCAACAGAAGCGGGGGTAAAGGGAAAGAAGATATTTGGGTAACGCACATGCGCGAGGACGGCAGCTGGGAAAAACCAACTAACCTTGGGGCGCCCATTAACACACCTGGTCGCGACATGGCTCCTTTTATTCATGCCAGCGGCTCTACGCTTTACTTTGTGAGCGATGGCCACCAGGGCATGGGAGGCCTTGATGTGTTCAAAACTGCGCTCAAACCAGACCGTAAGTGGGAGGAGCCGCAGAATATGGGCTACCCGCTCAATACACATGCCGACGAAGGCTCCGTGTTTATTACCCCCGACAATACCACCGGTTATTACTCCAGAAGAGTAACGGCAGATACGGGCTCTCCTTCTATTCTGATGTACAGTTTTGAAGTGCCCGAAGCCTGGAAGAGCAGCGAGAAAAGTACCTATGCACAAGGCCGTGTGTTCGATAACCGAACTAAAAAGCCATTGAAAGCGACTATTCAGCTTTACGATGTGAAGGCAGACTCGCTGGTGCAGCAGGTAAGCTCCGATCAGGTTTCGGGAGAGTATACCGTGGTGCTGGCCGAGGGGAAAAAATATGCTTTGTATGTGAGTGCGCCCTCTTATATGATGAACAGCCTCAGCTTTGACTATACCTCTGCCAAGGCGCTAAAGCCACTTGCCCTAAATGTATACCTTGACCCAATAAGCACCGGAGCAGCAGTAGTGTTAAACAACATATTTTTTAATACAGGAGAATATGCCCTGGTGCAGGATTCTAAAACAGAGCTGAATAAGGTAATCGGGTTTCTGGAGCAAAATAAAGAGATGAAGATCGAGATTGCCGGCCATACCGATGATGTTGGCTCAGACGATGCCAACCAGGTATTATCTGAGCGAAGAGCCAAATCTGTAGCCGATTATCTGGCGGGCAAAGGCATCAGTAAAGATCGTCTCCGTGCCAAGGGCTACGGTGAAACAAAACCGAAACAACCTAACACATCCGAAGAAAACCGCAGCCTGAACCGCAGAATAGAAATGCGGGTGTTGTAAGGTAGCAGGCAAACTTTTACACCGTCTCACCAAATTATTCTAATGAATTTGGCCTTCCAGAGGCTTTTAAGAGATATAAGACAATAGGTGTTAGATATTAGATTTTCTCAGGCCGCTCTCAGCTTTCTACTTTGCGCATAAGACACTCGCAGGAACTGCACATACTGCCAGGCATTACTGCTCCTCATCAGATCAGCCATCTAACCATCTAGCAAACAACAAATAGCAATCCATTATTCAATTAAAAAAGCAATTCCGGAGGCGTTTTGCTCTTTGGAAGAGTTAGGTAGAGAAGCTTCTGAACAGGGTGCTGCAAAAGCCACAAAGCCCGGAAAGTACTTCCTGCTACAGAAGAACTTCACGGGCTTTGCGTGTATCAAAGTTGCCTTTCGGCAGTTAATTTCTAAAATACTATCTTTCCTCGATCGGAACGTATTGGCGGGTGTTCTCACCAATATAGATCTGACGCGGACGGCCAATCGGCTCTTTCTGCTCACGCATTTCTTTCCACTGTGCAATCCATCCTGGAAGACGGCCAAGGGCGAACATCACGGTAAACATTTCGGTAGGAATGCCTAAAGCTCTGTATATAATGCCAGAGTAGAAGTCAACGTTCGGGTACAGCTTACGCTCTATAAAATAAGGATCGGTGAGGGCAGCCTCCTCCAGTTCCTTGGCAATGTTCAAGATCGGATCTTGAATGCCTAAAGCAGACAACACGTCATCAGCTGTTTTCTTAATGATTTTGGCACGCGGATCAAAGTTTTTGTACACTCTGTGTCCGAAGCCCATCAATCGGAAAGGATCGTTTTTATCTTTAGCCTTGGCTATAAATTTCTGTGAATCGCCTCCGTCGGCTTTAATTTGCTCCAGCATCTCAATTACGGCTTGGTTGGCACCACCATGCAGCGGGCCCCACAGTGCACTGATACCGGCAGATACAGAAGAGTAAAGGCTGGCGTGTGCCGAACCTACCAGACGAACCGTAGAAGTAGAGCAGTTTTGCTCGTGGTCGGCGTGCAGGATCAGGAGTTTGTTCAGCGCATCCACTACAACCGGGTTCACCACATAATCTTCTGTTGGGTAAGAGAACATCATGTGTAGGAAGTTGGAGCAATAGTCGAGGCTGTTTTTAGGGTAATTTATTCGGTGCCCAACAGAGTTCTTATAAGACCAGGCCGCGATGGTAGAAAGTTTAGCCATCAGACGAATAATAGAAAGATCCATCTCCTCTTTTGTCTGGTTAGACTTAAGCGACTCTGGATAAAAAGCAGTTAGCGAGCTAACGAGTGCTGATAAAATACCCATTGGGTGTGCCGCAGACGGAAAACCATCCAGAATTTTACGCATGTCTTCGTTCACCAGCGTGTGTCGCTTAATCCGATTGCTGAAAGCATCAAGCTCCTGAGCAGTTGGAAGTGAACCGTAGATGAGTAAATAAGATACTTCAATAAAGCTTGATTTTTCTGCCAGCTCCTCTATCGGATAGCCTCTGTAGCTGAGGATTCCCTCTTCGCCATCCAGAAAGGTGATGGCACTGGTGGTGGCACCTGTATTCTTATAGCCCGAATCCAGGGTAACATATCCGGATTCTGCCCTTAAAGAAGAAATATCGATTGCTTTTTCATCTTCAGTACCTACTACTACCGGTAGCTTGTAGGATTTACCTTCAAGTATTAGTTCAGCGAAATCTGACATGAGTGAGTTTTTTATGTGTCCGTGGTTGTATCTCTAGTAAGAGCGAAATTATGTAAAAATGTATTAAAATGAAATTAACCCGGTATTTATCTGGTAAAATATATACATGAGAACAGTGCAACGGAAAAGTGCCTTTAGAAAACAAGGGCGAATTGAGCTGGAATGCGAGGTTTTTAATATTAAACCGGGTAAAGCAGCAGGGTATTAATTATTTTTCTGATAACCCAAAAGATAACACTACTTAATGTTTGATACAAAGGTGGTATGAATGTAAGTTTTGTGTTATGTTAGTGTAGGTGAGGTTGTTGCGTATTGTAATTTCAAAAATAATGTACTTTGGTTATAAGTAATTTTACTCAGTAAGCGTGTATATCTATTTTATTAAAAAAATCCGCTGGAAGATTAGGTGTAGGTTTTTAATTATAATTTAAAAAGAAGCCGCTAACAAACAAACAGATGTTAGATAATGTGCATGAATTGAAGCTCTGAAGCATCAGGAGAAGAAGAAAACCCGCAAGGAGTAGTGTTTTGGGAGGAGCAGTACCATAGTTTTAAGAGCAGTACTCTGCCTTAGCTTATTTGCCAATGCCAACGATAGTAAATGAAAATAATAATGCGCATGCAGTAATATTTAGGTACATGATTTGGGAGTTATAGCAGAACTAACTTAATTAGTTGTTTGGATTAGTTAACTAAACTTTTTCGGATCTCCAATTAAAAGAAATAGATGAAATCAGACATAAAAATAGAGCGTTTCGGCTCATTGCCCGGTGGGCAGGAGGTAAATCTCTATACGCTGTTGAACGAGGCAGGCATGGTGGTGAAAATCACAAATTACGGCGCTATTATCACTTCCATTGTTACCCCCGATAAGAATGGCGAAGCAGGAGAAATAGCCTTGGGTTTTGAGGAGCTGGAAGGATACCTGCAGAAGCAGCCTTACTTTGGCTCTGTTGTAGGACGTTTCGCCAACCGTATAAAAAATGCAAAGTTTACGATAGATGGTCAGGAATATAAACTGGCTGCGAATAAAGGAGCTAACCACATACACGGTGGTTTGTCTGGTTTCGATAAAAAAGTGTGGCAGGCAGAGGAGTTACCGGAGCAAAATGGTATAAAGTTAACCTATACCAGTCCTGATGGAGAAGAAGGCTACCCTGGTAATCTGGAAACATCGATTACCTATACTCTGTCAGAGAACAACGAATTTATAATTCACTACCAGGCACAGACAGATAAGGCTACACCAGTTAATTTAACTAATCATAGCTATTTTAACCTGACGGCTGGTAAATCGGAGCTAATCCTGGATCATGTGGTGGAGATCACCTCTGATGCCTATACACTCGTAGACGATACCCAGGTGCCAACCGGCGAGATCCAACAAGTAGAAGGTACTCCAATGGATTTTAGGACACAGCATGTGATAGGAGAGAGTATAGACCAAGTGCCTGGCGGCTACGACCATAATTACATCGTACCAAGCGCCGACGGCTCACTTAAATTTATCGCCTCTGTGCTGGATCCGGAAAGTGAGCGCTTTATGGAAGTGTTCACGACAATGCCCGGCGTGCAGTTCTATACCGGTAATGCCTTGGATGGCACCGTGAAGGACAAGCACGGTAAAGCTTTTATAAAGCAATGCGGCCTTTGCCTGGAAACGCAACATTTTCCTGATGCACCAAATCATCCGGAATTCCCTTCTGCAATTCTTCACCCCGGCGAAATATACGACCACACCACTATCTACAAGTTTTCAGTAAAAGCTGGCGCTTGATTTAACACAAAGCCTGTTTTCTTACACCTAATTTTTTAGATAGAATGGAGGCGTTAACTCCTTTAATGGATTAGAAATGGCTTCATAAAAGAGTCCGTTACATAAGAGCCTTACGTTCCAAATTAAATTAAAGCCTCTGGAAGGTCATTTTCATTAGAATAATTTAGGAGGAGTAAATAACCTGACCGTAAAACTTTTATCTGAAAACGTATCAGTATAAAAAACGCATTGGCAGCCCACAAAGCAACCATTATGATAGATCAAATTAAAGAGAAATTTATTTCGCTATACCAGCAGGAACCTGCATTGTTCCGCTCTCCTGGCCGCGTAAACCTGATAGGCGAGCACACTGATTACAACGAAGGCTTTGTGCTTCCGGCTGCCATTAACAAAGAAATTTACTTTGCGGTGGCTTCCAACGGTACCCAAACCTTCCAGGCCTACTCCTTCGACATGGACCAGAGCGCTACCTTCGACCTGACCCAGGTGGAACCGAGCCAGCTTGGTTGGGCTAACTACCTGCTTGGGGTGGTGGCGCAGTTCCAGAAGGCCGGCCACGAGATCAAAGGCTTTGACCTGGTGTTTGGCGGCAACATTCCGATAGGGGCGGGCTTGTCTTCTTCGGCGGCGGTAGAGTGCGGACTGGCCTTTGCCCTGAACCAGATGTACCAGCTAGGGGTGGAGAAGTTCGACCTCGTGAAGATGGCGCAGAAGGCCGAGCACGAGTACGCCGGGGTGATGTGCGGCATCATGGACCAGTTCGCCAGCATGTTCGGCAAGCGCGGGCACGTGGTCAAGCTCGACTGCCGCTCCCTGGCCTACGAGTACTACCCCTCCGACCTCGACGACTACCGCATCGTGCTGCTCGACACCCAGGTCAAGCACTCGCTGGCCTCCTCGGAGTACAACACCCG
>NZ_JBLIQL010000028.1:0-54685 GCF_047525655.1 Pontibacter sp. 13R65 | reverse complement strand
TGAGAACAAGAAACAGAAGAGCAGTACGCAGAACAGCCTGTTTTTCTAAAAAACAACTAAATCACGAAAATGCAATGAAACTAACTTTCTTCTATAGAAACTATCATACATTCTAGACCACAACCATATTTTGAATATGAAGAAGCTATCAGGCTTTAAGAATGCCTGACGAAGAAGGAACAGTATGTACCTTTACAAGCGGATCTAAAACTCTTGCCGTTGTGAAACAGCTAAATTATGCAAATAAAAATACTCTTCCGGAGGTGATTTAGGCTGCCGGATGCATAGGGTTATTTAGCGGCGAGGGTGTTCTTTGCGCCAGCCTACCACCAGTAATATTATCCAGACAGAGTAAAAAGGAGTAAAAACAGCTGCCAAATAAGGATCTATGGCAAAAGCTACTACCAGCTGAACAAGTAGGGTAAGGCCAGCGCCAGCAAAGCCAATAGTATAATATTTGTTTCGCTTTCTCATGGTGTCCTGTTACGAGGAAAGCTGCCTGTAAGATAACCCGGTAGAGCGGTTGAAGAGTTTCAGGAGAAGGCTAGTAAAAGTAGTAGACGATTGTACGGACAAAAAAATACCCGCACTTAGGGGCGGGTATTCATTAATCTAAACGCTTGCGCTCTTGTAATCTTCTTTTCCAGAACGAGCGGCTTATCATCTTCCTTGGCAATTACCAGGTAGTACTTGTTATCTTTATCTTGGTAAAAGATTAGCGTCGTTAAATCTTCATATCCAATACTATAGATTTTCCGAGGCTCCTCCTTGCCAAACTTAAAATAGTCTAAACTAATATTTTTCCTTAGTTTCATGTTTCAACTCCTTAATACTCTATTAACGCTTATTTCGGGTTGCATTGTTTCATTATATTAGTAAGGTGCAAATACATTCTTTTAAAATTTACATAATTGGTTGTCAATAGTTTAAAACAATGTGAAATTTGCGTAAATTTTGGATTTTGCACATAAATCTGCACGTATGTTTAAACAGTATACGATTAAATTGAGGATCTGATTGTTTGAACAATGAATTTATGAGTGCAATTATATATTTTCTGGTGCTTATATATAAATGCCCTTAAGCACTTGATAGCTCTTTGTCATGCTTCGGAAAAGTTATATTTTGCTTACTTATCTCCTGCTACAGCCTCTCCTCTCCTGCTTTTTTCTGCACTCCCATTCTTTTGCTAGGAAATATAAAATCCTGATGAAACTTACAAGGGATAAAACGAGAAAGCTTAATTTTGAGCCGGCATAGTGGGTGTTATAGCAAAGGCCAGTGTGCCTGCTTTGCTTGCCAGCCAAAAAGTTGTTTTGTTGTTTCAGTGCCACGGTAACGAAGCTGTGGCTGCTACCTTCGTTATTATGCCAGATACCACTATGCCAGCAGCGCCTGGTTCGGCGGTTGCTTATCAGATAAAGGAAATATTGGGGTTGGAGGCTATGCTGGAGCAACACCACCTGATAGAGCAGTTGAATCCTACCATGAGTCGCAGCAGGTATGAAGACTTGTTGCAGCAAATGCTGCCCAATGGTTACCGAATGGTGGGTGTGTTTGTGGCAGGAAGGTGTGTTGGCTTATCCGGGTTTTGGGTAAATGCAAAGTTATACTCCGGAAAATACCTGGAGGTAGATAATTTCGTTGTAGAGGCGGCGCATCGTTCCTGTGGCCTGGGCAAGGCATTGTCTGATTGGCTGGAGCAGGAGGCCCGGCTGCACCTGTGCGATACAATCATGCTGGATGCCTATGTCACAAACAGTGCAGCGCATAAGTTCTATTTCAGGGAAGGGTATCACATAAAAAGCTATCATTTTTTCAAAACTCTACAGTAAACCAACAATTGTTAGGCAGTATGACCTAGATAGGTGTTATTGGTATGGGATTTGTGCTGTTTTATAACCAACCAAAAGCTCCTGGAGCTGGTATATCCATTATTAATTTCAAAAATAATATATAAAGTTTTGCATGAACCGTCTTAAAAATATATTTATTCTCTGCCTTTTGCTGCTGGCTACAGGGTTAACAGCCGAGGCGCAGAGTACCATGGGGCAGCCTCGCCAGTACTTTGTGCAGCTGCGCGGCGGAGAAGTGGTGTATGCCAATAAGGTGCAGATCAAATCTCCCATCTTTAAGTCAGACTACTTCCTGCTGGACGACAGCCTGCAGTATGGCATTGAAGTGGTAGATACTTATCAGAACAACCAGGGGTACTTTACCCGCATAGCCCCAGGCAGCAGCGCAGATGCCTTTGCCAAACGCATAAGCGAAGGTCCACGGATCTCTAAATTTTACTCTACCCGCAATTACTATAACTACGGGTACGGTGCCTATGGCTATGGCATGGGCATGCCTGGGCACAGCCGCCGGCGTATCTATTATTTCTCTAAAGACTATGGGCCGCTTTATGAGTATAACTACAACAACCTGCAGCAAGCTTTGGCAGACAATGCATCTAGCATGGCCATTTTAAGGCAGTACCGCAGAAACAAAATTATTCATACCGGCATATCTATAGCTGGTGCAGGTCTGCTGGCTTACGGAGCTATTTCGTCGGCAAATAATTCACAGAATGGCGGTATGCCTAATATCTCCCCTGCCGTATATGGTGGGGCTGCCCTTATTGCAACACCTTTCGTTATTCAGCTCTTCCAGAAAGACAAGCTTACACAGGCCATGGAAGTGTATAATTACGAAATCAAACAATAACCTTACTTAACCTAAAGGCTGTTGCAGGTGCCGGAGCACAGGCACCAGCTTTTAGCTAGTTAAGTCAAACAGCATCTCCAATAAACTTAAGCCAACATGATAGGATCTTTTCTGAAATATGGTGCTGTAGGCCGCGCCGGCACAAATGTGCTCCTGAGTTGCCTGCTGCTAACCGGTATGGCATCGTGTGCCACTAAAACAGCTCAGTTTGGGCAGCGTGGCTACATAGAAGAAGGTAAGGCATCTTATTACAGCAAAAAGCTTCAAGGGCGTAAAATGGCAAACGGACAACCTTACAGGCAAAACAGGCTGACTGCCGCCCACCGCACCTTGCCATTTGGTACCCGGGTTAAAGTTACCAACCTGCAATCGAATAAAACGGTGAAGGTTACCATAACAGACAGAGGGCCTTTTGTGAAAGGAAGGGTAATAGACTTATCGGGAAGTGCTGCGAAAAAAATTAATTCAGTGCAGGCAGGCGTAGTGCCGGTAAGAGTAAAAGTAGTACGTGCCGCCACTCCAAAATCATGAGCAGCAACGAGAGGTAAGTTAGAAAAGATGCAGCCGGAGTGCAGTTAGTTGCATTTGTTTTGGATTAAATGCTTCATAGAAATATCCTACTGTTTTCTTGTAATAATAAAAAAATGGACGTAGATTTGAGCATGAATAATCTCTTAAAATCGAATCAATTTATGTTGCCCATTATGGCTGTGTTGTTTTTTTCGGCACTGGCATCTCCATTGGCTTCTGTTCGATCAGATGTTCATGCCCCTGCAACCTGTGTGCTGGAGTCTTGCGAGACAAAAAAAACTGGGCCGTGTACGAAGTCGACTGCAAGACCTGAACAAAAATCGGTATTGGATGCAGAAGCGCTGGAAAGCCCTATTACATTTTTCAAAGACATGATGTCTACTGACTCCGAAGAGGAAGACAGGTCCGCTACTTCTCCTGCCGGTCCTGTGCTTATTGCTGTTAAAGGCTTAGTGGCTACTTTACTCTCTACTATTATCTAGGCCAAACCCAAAGCCATTTTAACTATTCCAACCCACCGGAAGGCCCATTTCATTCGAATGATTCTGTTACTTACACCGCTCATACTGTCTTAGCTATTTTATTCGGTGTTAATGTCGGTATCTTTTCGAGGCGCTAAATCTTAAGCTCAAATAATAGCCCGAGCTACAAATTTAGGTTGCCTTGCCGCACACAGTCGATTACATCCAAGACAATATGGATGACCAGGCCCAGTCCGATTAAGCGGGTTTTGGGAATAATGGCAAGCACTACATATACAGCGCTAAGCCAGTAGCTGTGCAAGAAATGAAATCCTACACTGCAGCGGTCAGAGTCTACAATGGGTGTGGCCGCCAGGTGATCCAGGTCGATAAGGATGCCCGCAAGCATAATAAGTGTAGCACGTTTCCACTCGTTGCGGAAAAACAACCAGGCAACTACCAGCGGCACCACCAGGTGCAGAAACATGTGGAATAAAAATCCGAGGTGCATATTAGTTCAATTTTGCTTTACATACTGCCACCTGCCATGTTTGGTTTAAAATGAAACAACAAGTACCTGCTATTCGGCTTGTAGCGTTGTGCACAGGGGCTCACATCCCTTAATTGCAAAGCAGCCAAAAAGTCTCTGGAAGGCCTGTTTCATTAGAATAATTGCTTGGGCTGCCCGCAATTCATAGTTAGAGATTATACATACCTTTAAAAGTACCTATATACCAGCAAAACCTTAGCTCTTTTTTATCTAAGAAAGCTCCTGAAGGCCAAAATCATTAAAATAATTTAACGAGGCGCTGCTAAATGTATTACAGCAGGAGAATATAAAGAGCACACGCCTATTAGGGAAAGAAGCAGAACTCTCAGCTTAAATTATAAATAGCGACATCCCCAGCTTTCCGAGCGAACTATGAAGTATATAGCAGTAAGAACAGGTTTCTCGGTAACCAATGAGCGCTACCCCCTTTTCCTGTTGCTTATTGTACATTTTTGGCATACATTTTCGCCAGCCTTTACAGGCAATGGCTGATTGCAGCGTAAGCAGACGCTCTTTAACGAAATGGAATATGTCAAGAACTAATAATAAATAGGAGTAAAAAGCCTCCTCCTCCTAAAGAAGTTGCTAATACGGCCAAAATTTCATAATTTTTGCCTCTGGTAGTGAACCCTGTGCTTAGCAAATACAGCGCAGTTAATTTTTACTTGTTTTGTATTGCTTAAACAAAAGTATGTTTAATAGATTTCTAACTGAAACTCGAAATTATAGTAAGTTGAAATAAAGAGGATTAGCAGACCGGTAGAAATAGTATATTCTTTATTTCAGTTAATCATATTTTGGCCAATTCAGCGTTATGGAATCGTTGCAGCTTATACATTAATCTTTAATTCTGGCCTGATGCGCTTATTATTACCTAAGCCTGTTTATTTACTTTTGTTCCTGATGCTTGGAGCTGTGGTGCAGCTACAGGCGCAGACTTGCCCCCTCCCCGCTCCTAACTTTGAAATTGTAAGCCCTCCTGATATAACAGATCCACAAAGGTCAGCTTGCTCCGGCGATACTATCCGGTTCAGGATTCTGTCGGCTGTGGAGGGGGTAGAGTACTCCTGGAACTTTGGCGACACATCTCCCCGACAAACCGGTGCTACTATTTTTCATGTGTATAACAACCCCGGTGTAAGTACTACTCCCGATGCTTTTACAGTTTCTGTTACAGCATCCATTCCTGGCTGTGTTTCCGATCCAAGTGAGCAAACAATATACATTCGCCAGAAACCAGTTATAAACTTTGCGGATGAGGATGCTGCACAAAACTTTCAGATATGCGTGCCAGATACCGTTACCGCCACCGACACTACTTTTACCATCATTAACACCACCGAGCAGCAGTACCAGAACGTTATAACCAACTATTTTGTAGATTGGGGCAATGGAGGGGCTGTGCTGCCATACAACCCAGGCGATTTTCCCTTAGAAAGTCCTGTTTACAGCGAGTTTGGTAGTTATAACATAAGGGTTACAGGCACAGGGCCAAGTGGCTGTGTGGCTTCCTGGGAACAGGTTTTTAACTACACCCAGAACCCTAAAGCCCACTTTACCCTCGACAAGCAACCTGAGAGCACACCCCAAAGTTGTACGCCAGTAATAGTATCGGTTGGCGATAGCTCCAGCGGCGCAAACCTGACTTACGAGTGGGAAGTAATTGACCAGGGCAATATAGGAGGCTGGTCCATTGTGTACGGTGGAGTAGACCAGGATACGTTGGGTGTACGGTTCGAGAAATCAGGGCAGTTCCAGATCCAGCTTATTGTATCGAATGGTTGCGGCCGCGACACTACGGAGCAAAGCTTTGTTGTAGGCTGGCCGTCGGTGCAGTTGCCTGCCGAAATTCAGGCCTGCGGCGATACTACTATTGTCTATAACCAATCGAGTGGGGTGCAGATAGATCCTAACTTTGGACATACGGTTTCCTACCAGTGGTTTGTAGATGGAAAACAGGTCTCTACCGAAGAGTCGCCCTCTATTAGATTTGATACGCCTGGTACCTACACCGTTAGTGCCCTGGTCACGAATGAGTGCGGCAACAGCGATCAGCCCCAGGCACCGCAACCACAGCGGGTCATCATTCATGCCATACCAGGTAAGCCGGTGCTCGCTAATCCCGATGTAACTACCTGCGAAGGGGGCGCCTTAACCATTCGGCCAACAGGTGGTGGACCAGGATACGTTGTATTCGACTCGCCAAACAATACTTCCAATCCGATAGTGCCGCCAGGCCTGGTGCTAACCATACCTGCCCCTGCTACCAGCACGACCTACTATGTGCGCTCTATTAACCAAATTGGTTGCCTTAGCGACGAATCCACCGCACTCAACATTACGGTTATTCCGCCCATACAAAACGTAATTGAGCCCGATAACAGTGGTAGCGTATGTGCCGGACCAGGCAGCTTCTTTATTTTTGGAAACAGCGACTCTGGCTACACTTACCTGTGGCAGGTGAGCACCAACAGCGACTCCACAGGATTTAGCGCAGCGCCAGGTACCAATACAGAGCAGGATTACGAAGTTACAAACATTAGCGCCCGCTCCTGGTTCAGACGTGTGGTCACATCCGGCGATTGTGAGCTGCCATCTAATGTGGTAGAAATAAACGTACAGGAGGCGCCACGTACACCCACGATACCAGGCGGCAGAGACATAAACGTATGCTTAGATAGTGTGGCAGTAGTGCAGGTAACACCGCAGCCAGGGCTGATTTATCGTTGGTACGATGTAGCCACCGGAGGTTCACCACGTGGCGAAGGCGTTTCTTACGAAGTACGTGGCGTAGGCAGCAGCACTATTTATGTAGAGGCTGTGAATGCAGCAGGTTGTGCCAGCCCTCGTGCAGCTGTTAACGTAAATGTAACCAATGCAGAGGCCAATGCCGGTCCTGATGTAACCATTATTCAGGGGCGGCCGGCAGAGCTGCGAGGATCAGGAGCCGGAAACAATGGCTCTTACCTCTGGGAACCTGCCGAAGGGTTAAATAACCCAGCTCTCCGGAACCCGATTGCACGACCAGAAGAAACAACTACCTACACCCTCACCATAACCACACCGGACGGCTGTACCGATACTGATACCGTAACCGTAACTGTTATTCCGGCTATTAAAGCTCCGAATGCATTTTCGCCGAACCGAGATGGTGTAAATGAGGTCTGGGAGATCGAGAATATTACAAACTATCCTGATGCACGCGTTGAGATCTTTAACCGATGGGGCAACAAGATATTTAGTTCTACCGGATATGGCGTACCTTGGGACGGCACCTACAACGGTTCCGACTTGCCAGTGGCCACTTACTACTATATTATTTACCTCAACAGCACAGAGAGGCCGATCTCTGGCAACGTGACTATTATCAGATAATGAAGATGAGGAAGCCGCTCCTGCTTTTGATCGTTTTGGCAGCTGTTGCAGTACAGGCAGTAGCACAACAGCGCCCCCAGTACAGCCAGTACATGGTTAATAACTATATTCTGAACCCTGCTATTACCGGAATAGAAGATTACGCCGATATACGCGTAAGCAACCGTAGGCAGTGGATGGGGCTCGACGGTGCGCCTGTTACCTATTATGTCTCAGGCCACATGCCCCTGAACAAAGGCGCTGCCAGCAACAAGTACCACAAGGCCCTGGCTCACCATGGCGTAGGCTTCTTGCTACACACCGACCAGACCGGGCCATTGCGCCGTACCGGCGTTACAGGTTCGTATGCGTATCATTTGCCGCTTACAAACAAAATTAATGTGTCGGCAGGAGCATCGGCTGGTCTTATTCGAAACTCACTCAACTCCAACGAACTTGAGTTCACCAACCCCAATGATCCTTTGGTGGGAGGCGGAAACATAAACCGGAACATGCTCGACCTTAACCTGGGGCTGTGGCTATATTCAAACAATTTCTCAGTGGGCTTCGCCGGTGCTCAGTTGCTCAAAGATGCAGCAGGTTTCCGTTTGGCTGATGAAGAGCGCGCCACCCTTGGCCTGCAGCGCCACTACTTTGCAACCGGTAGCTACCGCTTTAGTGCAACCAGTACCATCGATGTAATTCCATCGGTAATGGTAAAGTTGGCCGGTCCAAGCCCATCTGCTGTCGATGCAAACGTGCGGGTAATGTACGACCAGCGTTTCTGGGTAGGCGGCTCTTATCGGCATAAAGATGCCCTTGTAGCCATGGTTGGCGTGTATGTAAGTCCCTTGTTAGATGTATCTTACTCCTACGATGCCACTACCTCAAATCTAAATAGCGTAAGTGCCGGAACACACGAGATTGTCGTTGGCTTTAAACTGTTTAACGACCGCAGAATTATTTGCCCGCAGTGGGTTTGGTAAACTGCTTTTAAGAAATAACGATTGCAGTAGCTAGTTAAACGAATTATTGCTTTACAAATGCTAATCCTCTGCCGCAGACCAATCTGTGGCAGAGGATTTTTTGTTTCATGCCTGATGCTTTTAACTCTGGCGAGGCTTGCCCCAACTGCAAAACTCCAGATAAACACTTTGCGGAAGCCGCAATTATTATAATGAAATGGGCCTTCCTGAGACTTTTTAAGGCTGATGGTTACTAGGGTTTGATGACTGAGAAAAAACAGCCACTTAATCCAGTTCAAAAGGTCTAAGCCTGCATGGAACCAGAACAGGATGCCTTTGAATAGTCGTCTCAACGAATAGGTAGTAAGATGTAGATTTGCAATTTTTCAGTGCTGCCTTCAAGCTACCTGTTTTCAGGTAGTTTCGGCTAAAATTCTTGCCTATCGTTTTGCCACCGGTTTAAAAAGCAATACCTCCTTTTTTCCTACTCTTACAATACAAGTGAAATTTTATATATATTAAAAACCTTATCTAATTTCTTAACTTTATTGTTGCGACAATTGCACTACATTTGGAGCAAATTCTAATTTGATTAATTGATATTAGCAGTGGTAAAATAAAGTGATTATCAGAAAAATTCTATGGCATTTTAAGTTTAGCTACCTATTATTCGTGCTATTGCATTAGCTGATAAAATAAAGCAATACAAGGCATTAAATCGTTTTAACAGGGAAATGAACTAAAACGCTCATTACGTATTTATAGGAAGATCTTAAAAAAAGATATTTTAGTTGGAAAAAGGATATCCATATAAAAAATTATTTTTTTCATATCGACTCATTTTGCCATAATATTGTAATCAATTCTGAATTTTAAGGTATCCTTTAATCAATCCGCTTTTCGAAAGAAGTAAGACAAAGACAATTAAATCTCAACTATAAAGTATAGATTATTATAAAAATTTTACCATTTTACATGAAAATTTTTAAAAAGCAAGCCATCTTTTATTTAGTTGGCTTCTGTTTGGCTTCCTTGGCTGGTCAGCTACATACGGCAGCAGCTTTTGGTATTATCATTAATAATATATCACCAACAGAAACTGTAAGCAAGGAACAAAACATCACAGTGGTTGAGCGCATCCAGCACTCGTTAGCAAAGGGTGAACACGTGCAGGAAGCAGATACGGCAGCAGGTATTCCGGGGCAGAAAATCCTATCCAACCCGAAGCTTGGCAATTCAACACTTGCTGCCGGAGCTTACAAAGTTAGCGGTAATGCTTACTTGGATGGGCCACTTACAGTAGCAACAGGAGCTGCCACGGTAATTCAGGTAACAGGAGACCTTATTATAACCGAAAAATTTTCCCTTAGAACCATAGCTGGAACACCGGCTGCCAATGTGTTTTGGTTAGTAGATGGTGAAGTAAAATCGTCTGCGCAGGCAACACTACCGGCAAATATTATCGCCAGAAGCAACACGTCTGCTCTTGTGAAGAGTGCTACTCCTTCTGCAACAAGGCAGGGAGTGCAGGCTAATTCCCTTCTGAACACAAATGCCGCTGATTTGCGGGTGTCGTTGCAAATAACGCAAAATGGCGTGCCCATTGTGCCTGGCCGAGCTATTCCGTACGGAACTATACTCACCTACACCTATGTGGTCGAGAACAGAGGCCCGGACCGGGAAACAAATGTGTCTGCCGAACTGACCATTCCAGGCATCAACAATGATCCTAATTACAACTATATCTGGAACATTGGCACTCTCAACAGCGAGCAGCTCATAACCTTTAATGTAACCATCAGGCTGGATATACCTGGAGCCTCCACTGTAAGTATTGCCGCAGCAGGCGAAGGAACCGACAGTAACCCCGGCAACAACAGTGTGTCGCAGCCAATATGTGTAACACCTCCTGTCGCGGGTACTATCTCAACTAATGTCTCTGGGAATTATGTTTGCGAGGGCAGTAAAATTAGATTTAGTGTGCCAGCCATACAGGGAGCCACCACTTACAATTGGGTAGTGCCCCAAGGGTGGACATGGATTCCACTTAATCCGGCTCAATCTTCAATAGAAGTAACTGTAGGTACCGGCACCGGAGAAATAACAGTTTTTGGTAGCAACGGCTGCGGTAATGGCAACAGAGCCACCCCCAGAAGCTATGTTTCTGTTAGTCCTAATGCTACTCCTGTTATACCTGTTATCACCAGCGAAGGTAGCCTTTGTACTGGCAACCAGATTACCTTTCGCCTCAGCAACCCCGAGGCGGGCATCAGCTACCGCTGGAACCGCCCCTCCGACTGGACAGTCATTTCTCAAACAGCTACCGCTATTACATTTATTACTTCGAGCCCTGGTGCTGTAAGTGTTACAGCCACAAATGCCTGTAACAAAACCAGCGTGAGCAGAACAGTAGAAGTATCGGCTGTGCCACCTGCCGCTGTTATTGCAAGTGAAGGTAATTTATGTATAGGCGGAGAAATTACCTTCCGGATTGTTCAACCCGTAACCGGCATGATTTACCGATGGGTGCACCCGGCTGGGTGGCAGGTGTTAGGAACAGATGCCACTTCTATTAGGCTATTGGCTTTAAGTGCCGGCGAAGTGCGTGCCACAGTAACAGCAGAAGTAGCCATGAACTGTACAAGTGAACCCGGCGAGCCTATTTTAGTTTCTGGCGTACCAGCCGCCGCACCGGTTATTGTAAGCGATGGTATTCCGTGCGCGGGCGATCAGGTAACTTTTCAGGTAAGTAACCCGGAGGCTGGCCTTATTTACCAATGGGATTATCCTGCCTCCTGGACCTTTGTATCGAGAGGAGCTTCTTCTATTACGCTGGTAACTGGTGCAGGCGACATAGCAGCACGTGCCGTAAATGCAGCTGGTTGTGTGAGTGCCCCAAGCAATGCGGTAACTGTAACCGAACGCCCGGCGGCTCCGACATTGTCCATTGATGGTGAACTTTGTCCTGGTTCAGAAGTTACCTTCCGGATTATGAGTCCGGTGGCAGGTGTAACCTACCAATGGGATTACCCCGCCTCCTGGACCAGAGTATCACAAACAACTGCCAGTATAAGCGTAAGAGTTGCGGCAGGAGAAATAACGGCAAGAGGAGTAAATGCGGCAGGCTGTATAGGAGAGCCAAGTGAACCTGTTGTGGTACTGAGCCTACCAGCCACACCTGTTATTGCCAACGAAGGTGCGCTTTGCCCAGGCTCCGAAATAGTTTTCAGAGTAGAGAACCCAGAAACAGGTATTGTATATAGCTGGAGCTACCCTTCCTCCTGGTCTTTTGTTTCTCAGGACAATGCCTCTATTAATTTAGTGGCTGGTGCAGGCCAGATTACAGCTACTGCTGAAAATGGTGCTGGCTGCCAAACAGGGCCAAGCAATAGCATTGCAGTACCGGCAGCCCCTGCTACGCCCATCATCAGCAACCAAGGAGCGTTGTGTGTAGGTAATCAGTTAACATTCCAAATCACAAACCCAGAGGCTGGGCAGTCTTATGTCTGGAAGTACCCATCAAACTGGGTGCTTGTCTCCGAAAGCAACACTGCCATTACACTTACAGTAGCAACCGGCGAAATTACAGCCAGCGCAGCAGCAGGTCTGTGTGGGCCAGGTCCGGAGAGCAATGCATTGGTCGTTTCTGAAGTACCGGCAGCACCAGTCATTTTTAGCGAAGGAGAGCTTTGTCCTGGTACTACAAAAGAGTTTAGAGTAGAGAATCCAGTGGCAGGCATGCAGTATAACTGGAGCTATCCGGCTACCTGGTCTTTCGTTTCAAAGAGTGCCGCATCTATAAGAGTTGTAATAGGAGTAGGCGAAATATCGGCCAGAGCCAGAAGTGCTACAGGCTGCGAAAGTGCGGTTAGCAATACAATTTCTGTTACAGAAGAGCTCCCCCCTGCCCCAGTTATTACAAACGAAGGAGGTTTATGTGCTGGCTCAGAAGTTACCTTCAGAATTGTGAGCCCGGTTGCAGGTACAACCTACCAATGGAATTACCCTTCTAACTGGACTTTGCTCTCAAAAGACGAAGCGTCCATAAGGCTACTCATAAGCTCAGGTACCATAACCGCTACTGCTCTAAATAGCTGCGATACACCTGGCAGTGCCAGCAATGCCATTGTGGTATCCGGTGAGGAAGCACCAGTGCCAGCCTTTATTGTGAGCGAAGGCACACTTTGTATAGGCGCTGAAGTTACATTTAGAGTGGCAAGTCCAGAAGCTGGTGCTACATACCAGTGGAACTATCCTGCCGGTTGGACTCTCTTGTCTGAAGATGGTGGATCTATCAAGCTCAGAGTAGGTACTGGTCTTATTACAGCTACTACCCTTAACAGCTGTGGTACCCCAGGAGAAACAGGCAATACTATTATTGTTTCAGATAATACCCAACCAGGAGCACCAGTCATTACATATCAGGGGAGTTTATGTGTGGGCTCAGAAGTAGTATTCAGAGTGCAGAATCCTCAGCCAGGTATGTCATATCAATGGAGTTATCCATCTAACTGGGCGATTCTCTCAGAAAGTGCTTCCTCTATCAGATTGGTGGTTGGTGCAGGTGCCATTACAGCTAAAGCTATTAATGGCTGTGGCTTACAAAGTAATGCCAGCAATGCCTTGGCTATAGTACCTGGAGAAGGACAACTTGCCGCACCTGTAATTGGCAGCCAAGGCGGCCTGTGTGCTGGCTCAGAGGTTACATTCCGCGTGCTAAATTCAGAAGCGGGCGTAACTTATAAATGGAATTATCCGGCCGATTGGGCTTTAATTTCGCAGGATGCCGCTTCTGTCAGATTAACTGTTGGAGTAGGAACTATAACAGCCTTGGCCCTGCCAGGAGCAACAGGAGGTTGCCCAAGTGAGGGTAGCAATGCCATCACCATTTCAGATAATATACCTCCTGCCGTGCCAGTTCTTGTAAGCGAAGGAAGTTTATGCGCTGGCTCAGAAGTAGTTTTCAGAATTACAGCACCGCAGGCAGGCTTAGACTACCGATGGAATTATCCTGTAAGCTGGTCGCTTGTATCACAGGATGCCGCTTCTATAACATTAGTTACAGGAACAGGAAATGTTAGTGTTACGGCAACGAACACCTGTAATGGCTTAACTGCTCCCAGTAATGTAATAGAAGTTGCCCCTACTCCAGCAGAACCTGGTGCCATAACAGCTGATGGTGCTTTTTGCGTAGGGCAGCAGCTGGTACTTAGTGTAGCAGCTGTACCAAATGCCAGTTCTTATGTCTGGTCGCTACCAGAAGGTTGGATTGGTGCTTCTACAGGCAGAACCATTGCTGTAACCGTTGGTGCAACAGGTGGCACCGTATCGGTGAGTAGCAGGTTAGGTAATTGCATTAGTGCAGCCAGCACCTTAAATGTTACTCCAAATGCGCTGCCAGCCCAGCCGGGTACCATTTCTGTTAGCGGCGCCTTCTGCGTGGGGCGGCAGGTGACGCTGAGCGTTCCCGCCGTGGCCGGCATGAGCTACGCCTGGACCGTGCCCGCCGGCTGGACGATCGACTCGCCACAGGGCACCTCCTCCGTTAGTGTCACGGTGGGCACGACAGGCGGTGCGATCACCGTGCAGGCCGCCAACGCCTCTGGCTGCACAGGCAGTACCAGCACCTTAAATGCCACACCTTTCGTAACGCCTGCGCAGCCGGGAGCCATTACAGCCAACGGAGCGCTGTGCGTGGGGCAGCTGGTAAGCTTTAGCGTCCCGGGCGTGCCAGGAGCCACTTATTATACTTGGGTGGTGCCAAGCGGTTGGACTATTACCGCCGGACAGGGCACAGGCACTATCACAGCCAGAGTAGGAGCAGCGGCAGGAGCAATAGCCGTAACGGCCGGTACCGGAAATGAGGGAGCCTGTGCCAGTGCTGCCAGCACCTTAAATGTTACTCCAAATGCGCTGCCAGCCCAGCCGGGTACCATTTCTGTTAGCGGCGCCTTCTGCGTGGGGCGGCAGGTGACGCTGAGCGTTCCCGCCGTGGCCGGCATGAGCTACGCCTGGACCGTGCCCGCCGGCTGGACGATCGACTCGCCACAGGGCACCTCCTCCGTTAGTGTCACGGTGGGCACGGCAGGCGGTGCGATCACCGTGCAGGCCGCCAATGCTTCTGGCTGCACAGGCAGCATCAGAACCTTGAATGTGTCTCCTTTTGTGATACCGACTCAGCCAGGGGGCATTATTGCCAATGGGTCGCAATGTGTGGGGCAGCTGGTTACTTACAGTGTCGCCACCGTTTCTGGTGCCTCTTATTATACGTGGGCTGTACCAAGCGGCTGGACCATCACCGCTGGCCAGGGCACTACCAGCATAACGGCCAGAGTGGGAACAGCGGCAGGAGCAATAGCCGTAACGGCCGGTACCGGAAATGAGGGAGCCTGTGCCAGTGCCGCCAGCACCTTAAATGTTACTCCAGTTACACTGCCTGCTCAGCCAGGGGCCATCTCTGCAAGCGGTGCCTTCTGCTATGGAAGGGAGATAACCCTTAGTGTACCAGCAGTAGCAGGCATGAGTTATAATTGGATGTTACCAGATGGCTGGGTTGGTTCCTCCTCTACAAATACTATTTTAGTTACAGTAGGCGCAACAGGAGGCATGGTATCTGTATCAGCCAGTAATGCAACCGGTTGTATTAGCACACCCCGAACCTTATCTGCAACTCTCATAGCGGCGCCTTTACAACCTGGTGCTATTACAGCCAATGCGCCGCTTTGCGTAGGGCAGCAGGTGACCTTTAGCATACCAGCTGTCTCAGGACTAGAATATAACTGGTCGCTTCCGGATGGCTGGACAGGAAGCTCAACTACAAATACCATTACCGTAACCATAGGAACTACGGCAGGAGTAGTCTCTGTAATAGCTGTTAATGCAGGTGGCTGTACCAGTCCGGCAAGATCGTTGGATGTTAACCCATCGGTTGCTCCTGCCATGCCAGGTGCTATCTCCGCTACTGGTTCGCTTTGCGTGGGAAATCAGGTAACCTTTCGCGTGGAAAACCGAGCAGGAGTATCTGCTTATAACTGGATATTGCCTTCTGGCTGGAGTGGTTCTTCTACCACAAATAGCATTACCGTAACAGTTGGGGCCACCTCAGGAACAGTTTCTGTTACAGCAAGTGCGGGAGGGTGCCCGAGTCCACCAACCACATTGCCAGTTACTCCGGTGGCAGGGCCTGCGCAGCCAAGCAATATTACGGCAAGCGGCACCTTCTGCGCAGGTCGTGAGGTAACATTAAGCGTGCCGGCTGTTTCAGGCCTGAAATATAACTGGTCTGTTCCGGCAACCTGGAGTATTACATCTGCTAATGGTGCAGCTTCTATAACAGCTGTGGTTGGCACTGCCGGAGGTGCAATATCAGTAACGGCCTCTAATGCTGAAGGGTGTACAGGCACTGCCCGCACGCTAAGCGCTACCTTGGCTGCGGCTCCAACTACCCCGGGAGCTATTACAGCAAGTAGTTCGCTGTGCGTCGGTAGCCAAATTACCTTAAAAGTACCAGCTATAACAGGCGTAACTTTCAGATGGACACTCCCTGAGGGCTGGACCGGTACCTCTACCACCAGAACTATAACTGTAACTGTTGGGGCAACGCCAGGTACCGTATCGGTAGTATCAGTAAACACCGGTGGCTGTACCAGTTCGGCCAGTACGTTAGATGTGAACCCAGCTACACCGGCAACACCGGGAACCATCACAGCGAGTGCTCCATTCTGTGCCACACGCCAGGTAACCTTTAGCATAGAGCCAGTAGAGGGAGCAGCCTCCTATGCCTGGGCTCTGCCAACCGGCTGGACGGCAGTAGCAGCATCTAACACAACAAGCATTACAGTTACCGTTCCGAATAATACAACAGCCAGAACACTTTCTGTGAGAGCAGTAGGGGCAGGCGGTTGCCTCAGTGCAGCCAGTAACCTGAATGTTACGCCTGTTCTGCTTCCGGGGCTACCTGATGGTATTACCATTTTGCAGAATGCTTTATTATGTATTGGCAACCGGGTAACCTTTAGTGTAACGGCTGTGGCAGGTATGACTTACAATTGGCAATTACCTGAAGGCTGGGAAGGAGCTTCTACCACAAACACCATTACAGTAACAGTAGGATCAGGAGAAGGAACAGTATCAGTAACAGCAACAAACGAAACAGGTTGCACCAGCAATGCCAGAACGCGTGCTGTAACACCACTGGTAGTACCAGGCCAACCAGGCGAGATTACGGCAAGCGGGCCATATTGTGCCGGCGGAACGGTAATCTTTACTATAGAGCCAGTAGAAGGTGCTACTTCTTACCTCTGGACACTGCCAGGTTGGGCTGCCGTAGCAGCCTCTACTACAAGCTCCATTACCTACACGGTTCCTGCCAACACAACAATCCGTACCCTCACGGTAGTGCCAAGAGGCGCAGGTAACTGTCCGGGAGAATCACGTACGCTGGAGGTAAGACCACTTATTACGCCTGCTCTGCCAAGCGTAATTGCCGGACCAGCCACAGTTTGCCCTGATGCAGATGGAATTGTTTACTCTGTAACAGAGGTGGCCGGCCTAAGCTATAACTGGACACTGCCAGAGGATTGGATAATTACCGAAGGAGAAGGAACAGCTAGCATAACTGTTAAAACAGGAAAAGAACCAGGTGCTGTAACTGCTAGAGCGGCAAATGCCTGCTTTGCCAGTGTTAACAGCAGATCGCTGGCAGTCACACTACTACCAGGTATACCGGCCACACCGGGAACCATTACAAGCAGCGGACCACTTTGCGCAGGCACGGTCAATACCATTATCAGCATAGAGCCAGTACCGGGTGCAACCACTTATACCTGGGAGCTCCCTGCTGGCTGGGTTATTACGGCAGGCCAGGGCAGTACAGACATTGAAGTAACAGCAGGAACAACGGCAGGTGAAATAACTGTAACTGCCGGTAATAGCTGCGGTACAAGTGCTGCGAGCACCTTGGCTGTTAATGCACAACCAAGGCCGGAAATGCCACAGGCCATAACTGGTGACAGGGAACCTTGCGTGGGCCGCACCGATGTGGTTTATACTATACCGGCAGTAGCGGGTGCCCTAACTTATAACTGGACTGTGCCAAACGGCTGGGCCATACTGGCGGGGCAGCAAACGAACAGCATTCGGGTGCGGGTAGGAAACGCTCAGGGTACAGTTTCGGTTACCGCCGGAAACCCATGCGGTACCAGTGCCGCCAGCACCATGCCTGTAGTGCCGGTAGCTGGCGTTCCTACTGCCCCTGGCATGCTTACCGGAGAAACCGAAATATGTGTGGGCCGCAGTCTGACTTATTCGGTGGGAAGTGCGAGTAGAGCAACTTCTTATACCTGGACTCTGCCAGCCGGCTGGTCTATTACAGCAGGCCAGGGCACTACCCAGGTTACCGTAGTAGCAGGCAGTGGATCAGGGTTAATTTCGGTTGTAGCAAAAAATAGCTGTGGTACCAGTCTGAGCTCCTCTATGGAGGTTAGGACGGTGCAGGTTCCTGCTGTAGAGGCTATCAATGATTTAAGCAACATGTGCGAGGGCTTGATCTATGAAGTAGCTCCAGTGGCAGGAGCCCTAACCTATAACTGGACTGTGCCTTCAGGTTGGTCGGTTATCTCCGGGCAGGGAACTACACGCATTAGAGTAACGCCGGCAGGTAACAGTGTAGGAGCCATAACCGTGGTGGTAGACAATGGTACCTGCCTCAGCGAACCTGTTTCGCTTACACCAAACCTCGACCTTATCGCTAATGAGCTGGTGTTCCCTAACGTTTTCTCTCCTAACAACGATGGGAATAACGATACCTGGGTTATAAAGAACCTGGGCAACTATCCGAATAGCGAGGTTTCTATCATAAACCGCTGGGGCAACGAAGTGTACCGAAGCACTAACTACAAAAACGACTGGACCGGCGACAACCTGAGTGAAGGAACTTACTACTACGTAGCGCGGGTAAAGCAGTGCGATGGCAGCGATCAGGTGTTTAAAGGGTTTGTGATGATTATGAGATAATAAGGAGTGAACAAGAAATGACAAGGATAATTAAACACATACTGATTTTTTATGGCGTGCTGCTGTCCCCGGTGCTTTATGCCCAGCAGGCACCTCAGTACACGCAGTATATATTCAACGAAATGGTTATCAACCCGGCCTATACAGGTAGTAAGGAGTTGCTCAACATGAATGCAACGCACCGTAGCCAGTGGTCGGGGCTGGAAGGGTCGCCTACTTCGCAGGTGCTTAGCATAGATGGTCTCACCAGAAACGGAAGACTGGGGCTTGGCTTCAGTGCCCTGAACGATGAAATAGGGGTGCAGACACAGCTAAGTGCTTACGGCAATGCCTCTGTACGGCTTAACCTTAGCGAAACCTCCAGAATTGCGGTAGGGTTTGCCGGTGGATTTGCCCAATACACACTCGATGGTACCAAGCTTCGCCCTGGCAGCACGCTTGTGCCGGACGCCGCTATTCCGACAGGCCGCGAGTCGGAGCTGCTGCCAGATATAAGAGGCGGTGTGTTTTTTAACACAGAACGGTTCTATGCCGGTTTCTCTGCCGCCAACCTGATCCCTTTTAATGGGAATAACCCCCTGATTAGTACCCCGGCAAGGCAATATTTCCTCTCGACAGGCTATGTGTTCGACCTGAGTTCTGTTATCCGGTTTAAGCCAAGTATTTTGCTTCAGGAAGATTTTAAAGCGCCGGCTAAGGCTGACCTGAATGCTTTTTTAATGGTGTATGACCGGTTCTGGTTCGGTGGGTCGTACAGAACAGCTGTACCCTTGTTCAACAGGATGCCGGAAGATTATCACCTTCAAAAAAGAAATGCCTTTGCCCTTATTGCGCAACTGTTCCTGACGCCAAGCCTCCGACTAGGCTACTCGTACGACATCACGCTCAACGACCTGAGGGAATACCCTAGCCACGAGGTATCAATAGGATACACATTCTTCAAAAAGCAGGATACACGTACGCTTTCGCCACGCTTCTTCTAGAATTATACTTGCCGTAAAAAATGAAGATTATATCGCTACTAAAATTACTACTGCTCACAATATTTATAGCCGGAACCATGCCTGCGGCGGCGCAAAATGCACTGAAGCAGGCAAACAGGCATTTCGATAAATATGAGTATACATTAGCCGTAGCAGCTTATAAAAATGTACTGGCTGCCGGGGAACCAAGCCTGCCGGTGGTGCAGCGCATAGCCGACAGTTACCGGTTCATGAACAACAACCGCGAGGCCGAATTCTGGTATGCGCAGGTAGTTAACTTTCCGGATGCCGACCCTGTAAACTTGCTGCACTACGCGAATGCTGCCAAGTATAATGGCAATTTAGAAAAAGCAAAAGACCTTTACAGAAACTACGGCAGCAAAGCCAAAGACAAACGAGAACTAGCCACGCGGTTAATTGCTTCCTGCGACTCTGCCATGGCATGGCAAAATAATGCGAGACCTTACGAGTTTAAGAAGGCGATCGGCATAAATTCAAAAAGCTCTGACTTTAGCCCCATACAGGTTAAGGGCGGTATCATTTTCGCATCAGACCGTTTAGCAGGCGATACCACATCAACAAAACAACAGGCTGGCAGATCTGGCTGGACAGGGAATGGCTATACACACCTTTACTTTGCACCTGCCCTCTCCGACTCTACCTATGGCACTCCTGTAGCGTTGCCGGCCCCAATTAATACAGGCTTTCATAACGGACCTGCTGCTTTTCTGGAACAGGAAAACACCCTTTACTTTACCAGGGTTGCCGCTAAAAAGAAAGCCAGGCGCAAAGGCAATGCAGATCCTACGAGCTGGTTTACCAGCAATGCTAATCTTGAAACAAATAGGTTAGAGATTTACACCGCTGAACTAAAGAATGGAGCCTGGGAAAATATTAAGCCTTTCCGGTACAATAGGCCTGATGCTTATTCTGTGGGACACCCGGCTGTAACTCCAGATGGCAGGTACCTGTACTTTGTATCTGATATGCCGGGAGGAGCAGGAGCTACAGACATATATTATTGTGAGCGGCAGGAGAACGGCAGCTGGGGTAAGCCAACAAATGCCGGCAGTGCCATCAACACTGCCGGTCGCGAAAGTTTTCCTGCCATTGGTGCCGATGGCACCTTCTATTTCTCGTCAGACGGACACATAGGAATGGGTGGCCTCGATATTTTTAAGGCGGAAGGCGTGCATACCAGGTGGCTACGTGCCGAGAACATGGCACATCCTATCAACTCGTTTACAGATGACTTCGGAATAATGGTAGACAGTACCGGTAAAGCTGGGCTTCTTTCTTCTGATCGACTGCAGGCTAATACCACTGACAACCTCTTTGCCTTTAGCTATATCTCTATCCCGTGTAACATACAAGGCGTGGTGGCAGAAACGGTACAGGACGAAAAAACACGGCAGCGTGTGCAGATGCCTGTAGAAAATGCCCTCGTGCAGCTGCTGAACGAAGAGACAGGAAATTTTGAGCAAGTGGCAACCGATGCAAGAGGACGCTTCTTCTTTAAGGTAATGGGAGGAGTGCAGTATACCCTTAGAGGGAGCAAGGGCGGCTACCTGACACATGCCGTTACCATGATGATGGAGTGTAATGCCCAAACCGATACTTTAAACCTGGAAGTAGACTTTAACAGAGACACGCCAGATAAGCCGATTCTCCTCAAAAACATTTATTACGACCTGAACAAATCTGAGATCAGGCCCGATGCTGCCCGCGAACTCGATAAGCTGGTTAGAACGCTGCAGGAAAACCCACATATCAGGATTGAGCTTAGTTCGCACACCGACAGCCGCCAAAGTGCCCGCTACAACCAAACTTTATCTGAGGCCAGAGCCAAGGCAGCCGTAAATTACATTGTATCGAAAGGTATACCGAGCAGCAGGATTGTAGCGAAAGGTTACGGCGAGTCTATGATTTTGAACCGCTGTGTGGATGGCGTAAAATGTTCTGAAGAGGAACACCAGGAAAACCGCCGCACTGAGTTTAAAATTCTGGCTCCCAGCGTAACATTCTAGTTCTGCAAAACTTAAAACCGAACGGCTGGTTTAGGCAAAGAAGTTCTAATATCAATTTTCTAAAGAAATAGAATGGCTTTGCCATGCAGGCGCTTAACCCTGAATTTGAGTTTGACTTAATGTATAAGTTCAGGACAGAGCGCCTGCATAAAAATAATGTGCAGGCAAAGTAGTGCTCGTTGCCTTTAAAACCTTAAACTGGCAATTCTTTAGCTGCTAACACCACCTCTTTAGAATCAAATTCTTCTAATGAAAATGACCTTCCAGAGCCTTTTTGACCTTATACAGGCCTTGGGATGAGTAGGGCATCAACATTATCATTGTACCCAAGGGCTTGCCTGATGTTAAATTACCTTCGTCCTATATAAATGAAATACCGCTTACCTGATGGTGCCGAACTGCATTACGAACTGCACGGCAATTTAAAGGCCCCGCAATCGCTTGTTTTATTGAACGGGTTTTCTCAATCTACTGCAGCCTGGGCAGGAGTCGTGTTTGCCTTAGGTAAAACATTTCGGCTACTGTTGCTGGACTTTGTGAACCAGGGAAAATCAGACACGGTGCCTGAACTGCGTACCTTAGCGGCACACGCCGCCGATGTAGCCGAGCTACTTCAAAGCCTTGAGCTGCCGCAGCCAATTGTGGTGGGCATCTCAATGGGGGGAGCTGTGGCCCAGCACTTGCTAGTAAACCATCCGGAGCAGGTGCAGGCTGGCGTGCTGATCTCCAGCTTCGCACAGAAAGATGCTTATTTTGAGGCAGTGCTAAACAGCTGGCAGGAAATGCTATTGGCAGGCGGACCACCTCTCCTGCTCGAGGCTATGCTGCCCTTTGTGCTCGGAAGAAGTTATTTCACTAAACCCTTTCTAGTTAGCCTCGATCACCTTAAAAGCAGTAAAGCCTCCAGAAGCCTTACCACAGAGAGCCTGCTCCAGCAAGTTGCGACAATAAAAGCAAGTACTGATTATTTATCTGAGCTGAAAAAAATAAGAGTGCCTGTGCTCCTGGTGCATGGCCAGGAGGACGCTTTGTGTACCGTAGAGGCCGGAGAAGCTATGTGTATGGCCATACCAGGCGCTCAGCTAGAGGTACTGCCGCACAGTGGGCACACGCTGAATCTGGAGTGCATTCCTGATCTGGCAAAGCTTATAACTGCTTTTGCCGGGCAGCTGTAACCACTGCAGCAAGCCTGTGGACTATAAGTGTAAGCAGCTCCTGACGTCAGGAAGACAGATTCTTCTAATAAAAACTGCCTTCCGGAGCTATTTTTAGCTGATTTGCGCTTAGGGCATATGGTAGAGGTTTAGACATATGTGTGAGCCAAACCTTTGATTGTGTAGGTTTATGCTCCTGCTGATAAAGCGCCAGGCAAGAACTATCTAAACAATGGTCGTTCTTAATTTTAGATTTCGGGTAAGGGTTTCGATATACGGCTCGTCGAGCACTACATCTACACCTCCTATTACCTCGGGGCGGGCACGCACCAGAATTTTGCGGGTCTGGGAGTAGAAAACCAGTGCACAATCGTGCATCGCAATTTTTTCATTGCCCTCATTAAAATCCTGGTAAACCTCTATCATTAAAATTGGGTCGGAGAAAATGCGCAGGCTCGACAATTTGCCAAACTGTAAAGAGCCTTCCTGCCAGAGCGGAGCACTGCTGACATTAATGTCGAACTCATAATATGTGGCGGCATCGCGGTTAGAGAGCCTGTAATCGGCACTAATGTTGACATAGGTCCTGAAGTTTTCCAGACCATTATTGGTAGTGGAGAGCGCAATAGCAAAACCATTAGCCCAGAAAAGAAAATGGCCATTTTCGCCTTCTACCTGCAGCTTGTCTGAGTAAAAGAAATAAATTCTCTCCCCTAGTATATGCCTCAGAATTTTGGTCTGGTTATCTGATATCTTAACTATTTCTAACTGTTGCACCTTAAAAGTTCTTTAAATCGTTTTACTTCATACACCAGCACTGCCGTTACTGCTGATTGCCCGTAGCAGCCCCTCCACTACATACGCCTTGTCAGATACTTTTCAGCTTTAACAGCAAAGTTTACTAATACGCGATGTGGGCAAACAGGGTACGTTAAACGGCCAATAATTTTGGCTGAAGCAACAAAATTTTTAAAAGTCGCTTTTGCCATAGTCTCAGAGCATTAGCTTCTGTTGCTTGGCAAATTCTCTGGAGCTATTTTGCCACTATAAGCATAGTAGCCAACAGCAGCAAACGCTTATTTAGTGTTTGGTTTGCCGGAGAGGTTGGCAATGCGGCAGCACTAAACTGGTAACAGCTCCAGCAACCGTAAATTTACTTTATAGTTACAACATTAATCTTGCCAGTTTTTAGCTGTTGGGAGGTAATGGGTTGGTTTGCTGTAGAATAGAAAAGTTTTCTGCCTTAATCTTAAAAGTAAGGGGAATGGGCTGGTAATGAGTGGAAGGAATATAGCAGGAGGAAGAGCAGCCTTTTTGCTGCCAGTTGAGCAGAACAGGGGCTGCTTGACTGGCAAGAAATTGCCTGAAACAAGTGCATGTTCCGGAGAGAGAAGGAGCCGATCCTGGAGCTAGTAAAAATCAGGTGCTCTAAACGGCTGTATCAGGTTGTAAAAGGAGTAATCTTAATGGGGCAATGGTAGAAGCCAGTGCGCTGATAAAGTTATAGAAAGGCGCTCTGGCTTCAGTATTTTTATTAAGCTTCGGCTACCACACCATGCAGGCCTTCTTCGGCGAGCAGGTCATTAAAAGCTTCTGCTTGTTGTTTATTCTCAAAACGGCCCGCCTTTATCCGGTGAATCGTCATGCCATTAAATTGCTCTTCGCTGAGTTCAATAGACAAGTGCTTGTCAAACGCCTTCAGTTTTTCAGAAAACGCGATGGCGAACTGAGGCTTCAAAAACGAGCCAGCTTCAATAGTGAATACCTCATCGTCTTGTTCCAGCTCAGTTTCGTCGAGGCTTGCCATCTCAGCTCCTGGTGTGCCCAGAACCTCTACTTTAACCTCTCCTAAACCGGCACCTCTAATTTCTAATGCCTTGGCCGCAGCCTCCGATACATCAATAATGCGCTCGCCTACAAAAGGGCCCCGGTCATTTATCCGCACAATAACAGATTTGTTGTTGTCCAGGTTGGTTACTTTTACCTTGGTTCCGAATGGGAGTTTTTTGTGAGCGGCAGTCATTTCGAACCTGTTGTAGCGCTCGCCGCTGCTGGTCTTTCTGCCGTGGTATTTACTGCCGTACCAGGAAGCAATTCCAGTCTGAGATTTGGTGGCTTTTTGTGAAAAAGAAGGATTGCTAAAGCCGATAAATATGATAGTAATAAAGAAGAAAAAACAGTTTGTTCTATTAAAAATCATCTCATTTAATAGTTGGTGAAGTGGCAAAGATAAACAAAAATGTTTAAAACAAGCCTTTTAAACGATCGTGCCGCCCCAGCTGTAGGGGGATACAGTCTTTTAATTAAAATTGCTATAGGTCAAAATTTGCGAAAAACACTATTTTTAACGTATTTTGGAGGTATTGTTGTTTAAATATATATTGAAATATTTATAAAAAATAATTTTCGAATTTGTTAGTTAAATTTTTGAAACGTCAATTTATTGTTGAATAAGTACATTGGTTTTTTCTCTTAAAGACAGAAAATAGCAGCGCCAAAAGCGGGTTCAGAAACGTATAAATTGTAAAATAATTAGACTATGGATTTTGGGAAATTAGCCGACATCAGCAAAGTAGATTTTAGCCTGCCACCAGACCATCCAGATACCATTGCCACCTTACAGCACAACGCCACAAGTGGCACTGGAGCACCAGCTATTTTTATAGGCTTGCCGGTATGGGTAAACAAAGCCTGGGCCGGTCAGATTTACCCTGCCAGCATGCGCGAGAAAGACTCCTTGCATTGGTATGGCAAGCAGTTCAATACCATCGAGCTTAACAGTACCCACTACCATATTCCCAGCCCCGACACCATAGATCGCTGGCGCCATACCGTGCCGCAAGGCTTTAGGTTCTGCCCCAAATTTCCGCAGCTCATCAGTCACGAAGCACAGTTGCGGCGCACGCAGGACCTTACAGCCACCTTCTGCGAAGCCATAGCAGGTCTGGAAGAGAAGCTGGGGGCTTCTTTCCTGCAGCTTCCTCCCTTGTTTGGACCCAGGCAGCTCTCCGATCTGGAGGCACTTGTGCAGTTTGTGCCAGAGTCGGTGCCACTGGCGGTGGAGTTACGCCACCCCGACTGGTTTAAAAGCCAGGCAGCAGCGCAGGAACTGTACGAGGTGCTGGAGAAATACCGTGTAAGCACGGTGCTAACCGATGTGGCCGGTCGCCGCGATATGCTGCACATGCGCTTAACTACCCCGGTTGCCATGGTTCGGTTTGTAGGCAATGGCCTTCACCCCACCGACTACAGCCGTATAGATGCCTGGGTGGAACGCCTGCAGCATTGGCTGGAGGCTGGGCTGCAGCAGCTTTACTTCTTTGTGCACGAACCCGACAATACCGTTGCACCAGACCTGGCCATGTACCTGATCGAAAAGCTGAATACCGTTTGTAAACTGCACATAAAATCTCCCAAAAAGTTTGTGCAGGCAGTGCAGGGAGAATTGTTTTAGGGAAACAAAAGATACAAAATCTGTTAGTGCCTACTATTTGCCTCTTGCTTTCTAAAAAGTTGACATTAACCCTTAGCTCCAAGTGGGCTTAGGTGCATAAAGGGGGAATTATTCTAATGAAAACGGCCTTCCAGAGCTTTTGCAGTCATTTTAACTCCAGGTTATCCACATATAAAAACAAGGGCACCAATCCTTTATGATTGGTGCCCTTGTTAAGTTTTAATTAATGAAATACAGTAATCTAAAATCTAATTTATAGCGTCTCAGAGCTAATATCTATCTAAAGCTTAAACACATCTTCTGAAATCCCTTTATTTACCTCCACCGACTGCACCTCCGTTTTAATGACCTGAGGGCCGAAGCTGGTTTCGACGGTATGCGGAAACTTGATTCCGTTTACTTCTTTGTAATTTTTATAATTCCTGGTTTGGGTAATAATACCCTGAGGCGACTGCATACTGTTAATCGTCTTTATCAGCAAACCTGATTCTTTATCGAAGTAGTTGGTGGTGCGCTGGCCATTTGGCTGCTTTGCCTCCACCGCATACGCGGCTTTGCCATCTACATCTTCCATGCCCTTCAGTTCGGTTTTTACACCCAGCTTGTCGTAGAGCAGCACCCCGAAAATGGCTGCCTCGAGGAGCTGTGTGTTTAACTGATCGGCAGGTATTTCCTGGCTAATACCTTGGGCGGGCGCTTCCATTTTGCCTTTGCTGCCGTTAATAGTCACCTTTTGCATAGGGTTGCTGTTCATCAGAATGGCAACATAATATTTATCGGGCGACTTTTGCTGCTGCACAAACTCCAGTTGAGCCCCCTGCATGGTGGCGCTGCTTTTTATCGACACATCTTTTACCTTGTCGAGGTTAGCCTTGCCTCCCAGTGCCTGTACGTAATTGGCAAGTACAACTTCGGCTGTAAGGCCTGAAGGCAATGAGGCGGCCGTGCTGCGCTCCACTTTGTCGCCGGAGCTGTTATAGTAGCTCCGGCCGCCTCCTTTGTCGAAGGGCTCGAGTTTGGAGGCAATATCGCTGGCGTTTCCTACTGCTATAATATAGAGTTGGTCAGGTGTTATGTATTTCTGTGCCATGCGCTGCACATCGGCCACTGTTACAGCCTCTACTCTTTTGAGGTAGTTGGGATAATAGTCTTCTGGGAGATTGTAGCGGGCGGTGTTAATAGCATAAAAGGCAACTGTGTTAGGGTTCTCGAGGCCGCGGGCAAAGCTGCCGGTCATATAGGCCTTAGCGTCTTTAAGCTCCTGCTCGCTAACCTGCTCGTTGCGCACTCTGCTGAGCTCGTTTATAAATTCTACTACCGCGCTATCGGTAACGGCATTACGCACGTTGCCAGAGGCTGCAAAATATCCTAGCAGCTTGTCTGATGATATGGAGGAGTAGGCACCGTAGGTGTAGCCGTGCTTTTCGCGGAGGTTCATAAAGAGCCTGGCGGTGCTGGTGCCACCCAAAATGTTGTTCATGAGTTGGGTCGGAATAGATTCGGGGCTGCCTGGTTTTAGCTCGGCAGGGTTGGCCAGCGCCAGTGAAGTTTGCACGGCACTGGGTCGATCTACAATCACGACTTCAGTCTGAGCTGGCTTCTGAGGCAGTTCATAAGTAAATTGCTGTACCTCGCCTTTCTTCCAGTTTTTAAACGCAGATTTCTTTAGGAGTTTTTTTACATCCTTTGCTTTTACATCGCCTACCACAGCGAGGTAGCCGATGTTGGGTTTAAAGTAGCTGTTGTAATAGTTCTGTATATCTGCCAGCGTAATGCTTTCTACGCTCTTTTCCGTCATTTGCTCGCCATAAGGATGGTTTTTGCCAAACAGCAGCACCTGGCGCACTTTGCGGGCAATAGCATCTGGGTTTTCTTTATCCTGTGCCAGGCTGGCCAGCATTTGCTTTTTAACCTTATCCAACTCCTCCTGTTTAAAATCAGGGTTCAGAAGGGCATCGGCTGAAAGGTCGAGCAGGGTGGGCAGGTGCTTGGTAAGAGAGGAGGCGCTAAAGCCGGTGGAGGTAAACGAAAGCTCCGCTCCGATAAAGTCTACTGCTTCATCGAGCTGATCTTTGCTACGGCTCTTGGTGCCGGTGCGCATCATTTGCCCGGCCGCTGATACATAACCTGCTTTGTCGCCTTCTAAAATCGGGTCTCGGTCCAGCACCAGCGATAAGGAAACCACCGGTACTTTATGGTTCTCCACCACATACACTTTCAGCCCGTTTTTGAGGGTAAACGATTCATATTTGCCAAGCTCTATTTTGGGAGCAGGTCCTGGCTCCGGAGGTGTTTGTCTGGTTTGTGCCTTAACCGTGCTTACAATAACCAGCAGCAGGAAAAGGAAATAATATGTTTTTCTCATGGTCTGAAAGGCTTATTTAGGTTGTGCTGATTTAGGGAGGTAGTGCAGCACCACGCGGTTTTCTTTGGTTAAATACTGGTTGGCAACGCGCCTGATGTCTTCTTTCGTTACCTTTTGGTAGCGGGCCAACTCGGTGTTGATCAGGTTGGCATCGCCGAAGTACACGTGGTAATTAGCTAGTTGCTCGGCTCTGCCTGCTACCGTGGTGCTTTGTTGCACAAACTGGCTTTCTATCTGGTTGTGCAGCTTCTGGAACTCCCGGTCTTCGAGCGGCTCCTTCTTCACACGCTCAATCTCTGCATCCATAGCTGCTTCAAGGTCGGCTACGTCTACGCCCATGTTGGCGATGGCATAGGTCAGGAACAAGCCAGGGTCTTCCGTCGGAAACGGAACAGAGGCAGCTGCTACGGCTTTCTGCTGCTTGTCTACCAGGGCTTTGGGCAGGCGCGCGCTCTCGCCTCCGGAAAGGAGGGTAGTGAGCATTGAGAGCGCATAAAAATCTTCGGTGCCCTGTGCCGGAATGTGGTAACCTTGTATCACGGCAGGAAGCTGTATATTGTCGTACACCGTTTTGCGGCGCTCGGCTGTCTGCTTCGGCTCCTGCACGTTAGGCCTCGGAATTTCCTTTGTTCCTCTCGGGATGCTGGCAAAATACTGCTCTACCAGTTTTCGGGTTTTGGCCACGTCTATATCGCCGGCTATGGAAAGGGTGGCATTGTTGGGCACATAAAAGGTTTTGTAGAAGTCACGAAACTCCTCAATAGAAGCTTTTTTCAGGTCCTCAAAAGAGCCGATGGGCATCCATTTGTAAGGATGCACCTGGAAGGCGGTACCGAACATGTTTTCGCCCATGGAGCCATACGGTTGGTTGTCGATGCGTTCGCGCTTTTCCTCCTGCACTACCTTACGCTGCGTTTCTACGCCCACCTCATCTATTTTGGCGGCACGCATGCGCTCAGCTTCCATCCAGAGCCCTAGCTCCAGCTGGTTAGAGGGCAGTAGCTCGTAGTAATAGGTGCGGTCGAAGGAGGTGTTGGCGTTGAGGGTGCCACCTGCTTTGCTGACCATACTCATATACTCTCCCCGGCCAATATTCTCGGTGCCTTCAAACATCAGGTGCTCAAAAAAGTGCGCAAAGCCGCTGCGGCCTTCCACTTCGTTCTTAGAACCGACATGGTAGAGCACCGATACAGCCACATTGGGAGTAGAGTTGTCCTGGTGCAGGATCACATGCAGCCCATTGTTAAGGGTGAATTGAGTAAATTCGATTTTGTTGCTCTTGCCTTGCGCCAAAGCTCCAATACTGGCAGCGCACCACAAAAGGCAGCTGAATACAGTGCGTTTCATGCAGAGGTTGTTTTATAAGGTTGTGAGGCGGCGTGTAAAATGTGCTGCCTTAATCTCTTAAAATTAACAGAATCTGTGCAAAAGGTCTACCTGCAAAGGCAATAAAACGCAACAAGCACGGCTGGTTTCTACCAAGCAATTGCGTCGCTATACTAACAGCCTAATTTTATCGATTAGTAGTATGCGGGAGTAACCAGTGCTGTTAAATTTTTCTAATAAAAAAGGCCTTCCTGATGCATTTTGGAGAGTATAGATAATAGATGTGAGATGATAGACTTTCTTAAACAATGTCTTGATATCGATCTGCTTCCCCCAGACGCTCGCAGGAGCTATGCACGCTGTGAAGTCTTAGTTGCTAATTCTGGCTCAACCATTAAGCCATTTTAGAGCAACCAATTCTTCTAATAAAAATAGCCTTCCACAGGCAAAATGACCTGTTGAAGGCTTAGGGTTGGCTGGTTAAAAAAACAAAGAAGTCGTTAGCTTGATCCTGAAATTATCGGAGGCTTTGTCTAAGGCGTAGGGGCCGTAACGGTAGAAGAAGCCTACACCTACACCAGAAAAGGGAGAGGCAATAATGTCGTTCAGCAGCAGGCCAGATTCATAGAAACCGCGTGTCATGGTTTGGAAGTGCTGCGCCTGCTCTGCAAACTGCTGGCTCTTCATATCTCCGAAACCGATGTTGGTGAGCAGCACCACGTTGGGCTGAAAGAAGCGGGTGCGCAGTAGGCGTTTGCCAATGTCTTGCTGCAGAAAAAGTGAGGTATAGCGGTCGGAGAAGAACTCGTAAGGCGTCATAGTTTCAAATCCTTCGCCGGTATACACCTTATAAGAGGGGTTAAAGCTGCCGTAGCCATTGTACATGGCTAGTAGCGGGAGCTCGCCTTTTATTAACCCGCCAGTCAGCAGCACCCTGGTTTCGCCGGTGGTGCGGTGCCTGAAGGAAGCAGCAAGCCTTGCATCGTATTTATGGTAGTCGTATTCGCCTTCTAATACGCCCTTCAGGCCACGGCTATACTGCGCCCACAGCACCGGGAAACCGGTAGGAACAGGCCTTGTTTGGTTAAACAGCCGCACCAGTTGCTCGCCATAAGCATAACGCAAGCCCAGCATTGCCTCTGCTGTGGTATACTGAGCCGGAGTTTGGGGTATTTCTGCTGCCAGTGTTGGTCTTCGCTCTTCCTGCCGCAGCATGGCCTGCACCTGCAGGTGGCGGAGCAGCCTGCCAGAAAGCGCGGTGCTCCTGTGCGTGGCATAGTCGAGGTGCGTGAGCAAGGCTGGGCGCAGGCTGTTAAAACCGCTGCGTGGCATAAAGGGCAAGCGTCTGCCGCCTGGCTCCAGCACATCTTCAAAAACCTCAGCGCCTAGTTTAAGTTCAGATGCTTTGTGGAGCAGCAGGCTGGCATCTGCACCGTATTTATGTTGTTCATCTCCAAAACCATATCCCCAGTAGCCACCCACTACAAATCGCTCCGAAAAACGGTTATTTGTGTGTGCACCAACACCCAGTCGTAATCCTTCAAAATCGCTGAGTCGCAGGAAGCGGTTCAGGTCGAGGCTGATTTTTCCGATTGGAATCTGACGGGCGCTCAGGTATTCTACCACCCGTATTTTCTGTTCCAGGTTATCGGCTTTGCCTACGCTATCGAGCTGCTGGTAGGTGCGCTGCTCCAGTTGGTTCAGCGAGTCGGGCCGGTACTGCTGCCAGAAAGTTAAAGGCTGCCGATGCGCCTCCGGTGCCTGCGACAGGGCAATCAGGTCGAAGTCTCGCCTGCGGAGCGGTGGGTTCAGTTCTATATTAGTAATATAGGTTCTTAGGTGACCGAAAGGTTGGTGGCCCCGCATCTGCACCTGCGGAATAGTAGTCTCCACATCGAGTTCCTTGGGGAACCAATACCCTTGTACCTGCTGAAATTGCTGCTGCAGCTTCATGCCGCGTTTGTCGTCGTCGGCCGCTGATGCTGCTATTACATTCTGTACCGCCCAACCACGGCTGTTGATGTACAAAATGCCAGAGAGCCCATCAAAGTTCTTGCCTTCGGCAGGGCTGTAGGAGATAACATAAACAGTGTCTGGACCGATGACGGAAGTTTCTTCGAGCAGAAATTTGTACTTGCGGGTACTGCCGGAGCTGAGAGGGCTGAGGTAGCGTTTGCCAAAAAATACGGGCATGTCGTCATACACCGAAAAAGCTCGTGCCTCGGCGGCCACTATGCCAAAGCTTGGCTGCTCCAACCCCGACACCCGGGTGGCCCGGATCGTCTCCTTTTGTTTGTTCGGCTTCAGGAAAGCGAAATCGGTAATACTTTCAGAGAGGAACAGGTGCTGCTCGTTTAGCAGTTTTCCCATTTTAAGGTAAGCCGAGTCCTGGCGCGAAAGCGAGGGCTGCGCGCGTATGGCAGCTGCATCTGCAGTGCCCACTGCCGTTAATATAAACTTATTGTAAGAGCGGTAGGTGTAGGCATCCAGGTTCTCGAGCTTGTGCTGCTCCCGGTGCTGGCTCGCCAGTTTAATAATGCGGTGTGCCGGATTCTCACCGGATCGAACCACTACTTCTGCCAGCCTTGCTGCGGCTGGTTGAAGCAATACCTGTAGCCTACCCGTAGAATCGGGAGTGGCAAACTGCGTTGTGTACCCTACATAGCTTAAGCGCACCGATTTTATAGGCCGGTTGTGCCGAAGCAGGAATTCGCCATCCAGGTTGGTTGTGGTGCCTGCTTCTCCTTCGTTTACGATTACGTTCACAAAGGCCAGTTTTTCGCGTGTGCGGGCATCTTGTACCGTGCCTTGTATTTGCGTAGGCTGTGCAAGAGCGGCCGTTGCAACAAACAAACCGAAAAAGAACAAAAAGCAGCTGCGGAGTTCAAACATTTTAAGAATGTTAGCGACCATTTGCCGTACTTTCAATAAAAAGTCGCGTTATAAATTTCTATGCAAATTAAGAAGTCCTGTTATTTTATGTTCGCTGCCTGTCTCTTTTTTTAAGTTAAAACGCAATTGTAAGTGCCATGCCCTTTGCACCTCCGGGGAGCACAACCGGCACAAATGTAGTATTAAGCCCTCCGCCTTTTGTTAGCTTTGCATGCACCCAATACACCGTGTTTACCGAGATAATACCCACACCGGCACCAGCCAATACATCGGCCATCCAATGTGCATTGTTTAACACGCGCATCACGCCGGTGGCACCTGCAATACCGTAGCTGGCTACGCTTATCCAGGGGCTTTTGTGCCGGAATTCTTTATCCATAAACGTGGCTATGGTGAAGGCATAAGTAGTATGGCCCGATGGGAAAGCGTGCGGCTCTCCGTTAGGACGATCTATGTTGGTGAGCCCTTTTACCGGCCAGACAACCGCCGAAGCAAGTACACCAGACAGACCAAGAAGTAAGGTTTGCCGCCCCAGCTCATGCCTGTTCTGCGATGAAATTAGGTTGAAGCCATACAACCCAACCAGCGGCGCAAGCATTATAAAATCATCTGCTTCTGTGCTAAAGTTCGGAAAGGCTCTGTTTCGGGCATCGCGGGTATCAAAACTACTGATAAGGCCTCTCCCCTGAATGGTAAGTATGCCTGCTCCAACCAGTGCTACAGATGGTATGACAGCTCGCTTCAGAAAACGACTGTTGCTGGCCTCCAGGCGCTGAGCATCGGTAAAAGGATTTTTCTGGCCCGGAAGCACTGTGTCTGCCGGCAACGCATTGGCTGTGTCTTTATCTATAGGTTGTATCTGAGCTATTGTTTGTGCAGGAGCAAACAGCACCATTAGCCAGAGCAGGTGAATCGAAAGCAGTTTATTCATAAAGTAATCAATCAGCGTGGAGTCATCATTTTAAGATTATTCAGAACGATGATACGAAACTGATGTTTTATACTTTGGTAACAATTTGGTAACAGGTGCCTCAGATGCTGTTAAACAACCTTTTGATGCTGTTACCTGTCGAGTTCGCCCAGCACAATGTCTACAGAGCCTACAATGGCAATAAGGTCGGCTACCATGCAGCCTTTCGATATTTCATGTAGTACCGACAGGTTAGAGAAGCAGGGAGAGCGGCCTTTGCAGCGAAATGGAACATCGCTACGGTCGGTGGTGCGGAAAAAGTAACCCAGTTCGCCCCGGGGCGTCTCGGCCCGGAAGTAAAGTTCTTTGCTGCCAGTGGTGCGCAGTTTTTTGGGGCAGGCTGCCTGCGGATCGAAGTCGGGAGTGCGCTTATAGTCGCCGAGCAGCCGGTCGAGGCACTGCCGTATTATTTTGGCTGATTCGCGGCACTCCTGCATGCGCACATAGTTTCTGTCCCAGCAGTCGCCGGTGGTGCCTGCCAATCCCTGCCCAATCGGCACCTCAAACTCCAGCTCCGGGTATACGGAGTAGCCATCTACACGACGCAGGTCGTATTTAAGACCGGAGCCACGCAGCATAGGGCCTGAGCAGCCGTAGTTTATAGCCACATCCAGCGGTAGAATGCCTACATTGGCGGTTCGGTTAATAAATATGGAGTTGTCGAACAAGATAGTTTCCAACTCATCGAGTTTTGGCATGAGGTAATTTATAAACTCGCGGCAGCGCTCCTCAAAGCCTATGGGCAGGTCGTAGTACAGGCCTCCAACCCAAATGTAGTTGTAAAGCATACGCGCACCCGATGCCCACTCCAGTAGCCGTTGAATATGCTCTCGGTCGCGTAGCAGCCAAAGAAAGGGTGTAAAAGCTCCAATATCGATGCCGTAGGTACCAATGGCTACAAAGTGCGATGCCAAACGGTTAAGCTCCGCCACCAGCACCCGGATATACTCTACCCGCTTTGGAATCTGGTCAGTAATGCCCAGCAGCTTCTCCACGCCCATGCACCACACATGCTCTGAGTTCATGGCGGCCAGGTAGTCCATGCGGTCTACATAAGGAATGGTCTGGTTATAGGCCATGCTCTCGGCGTGCTTTTCGAAGCAGCGGTGCAGGTAGCCAATGTGCGGCACCACATCCGTAATGAGCTCTCCATCTGTAACCACTTCCAGGCGCAGTACACCGTGGGTTGAGGGGTGTTGCGGCCCCATGTTAATGATCATCTCGCCTGCCTTCAGGCTGGCCACATCGAACTTATTAGGCTCTGACTGCAGCAGGTAGTTCTGGTAGATGGATGAAGTGCTCAAGTATATAGCAGAATTAAGAAATCTAAAAAGATATACAAAGTACGGAAAAAGCAGGAACTTCTGTAAGTGTTAATTGCTACCTGAATAGGACAGAAGATATCATCAGTATCGGGATGTACAGGATTAAAAGATCAGTAAGAGTATGCGTTAAACCGAATTTTATTCCCTCATCGATAACTCTCTCAGAATTTCTCCAAAGTACCCATTTAACAAGTAAGCCATTTTACTAGCAGCAACCAATTATTCAAATGAAAAGGCACTCCCGGAGGTTTTGGAGCTATTTTGAGCTAAGGGTTACCTATGTAGATGAGCACAACACAGAAGCTGATGCCACAGCTTTTCTACTCTGGCTTCTCCCGTTTATCAGAAAAAGGAGTTGGGGTGCCGGTGAGCCACTGCGGTTCGCTCTTGAAACCGTTGTTTTCGTTGTGGTCGTCGTAGGGTACTTTTATGCCGTGGTAGTAATCCTGGAGTTTATAATCTCTGCGAAGCGGGTGGCCCTCCCAGTCGGCGGCGCAAAGAATGCGGCGCATGTCGGGGTGGCCGCTAAAGCGGATCCCCACCAGATCAAATACTTCTCGCTCGTGCCAGTCAGCGGTGCGCCAGATATGGCTTACGGTAGGCACCTGCGGCAGCGGCTCTGTTTCCTGCTGGTTGCGCGGCACTAGTACCTTCAGCATCAGGTGGTGGTCGTAAGGTATAGAATATAGATTATATACGACTTCCATTGTGCCTGCTTCAGGGCCATTATCGAGGCCGGTGAGGCAGGAGAGAAAGTCGAAGTAAGTCTGCTCGTTATCGTGCAGTTGCAGGCACACATCGGCCAGGCGCTCGGTCTGCAGCACCAGGTAGGGCTGCAGGTTATCTCTCTTCTCAGCCACAACTACCTCCTGCCCAAACAGCTCCACAATCAAATTCCTGATTTCTTCGAACAACATAAGAGATGCTAGATTTTAGATACTAGATTTTAGATTTTTCTCAATACCTGCAGACTAATTCTGCCTGACGCAGCATTCCTAATCTTTATTCTTTAATTAAACCCGCAGCGCCTGTTGCTCCTTGCTTAGCTGGCGTTTAGCCATTAAGGCCTGTACAGCACGGGGAGCACGTATGGTTTCTTTTCTGATGATCTCCTGCAGCTTCAGGAAGCCTCCTATCAACGCTTCGGGGCGGGGCGGGCAGCCGGGCACATACACATCTACAGGTATAATGCGGTCTACACCTTTTACTACATGGTAGCCATGTTCCCAGTAGGGGCCGCCGCAGTTGGAGCAGGACCCCATTGAAATAACATAGCGCGGCTCCGGCATCTGCTCATAAAGCCGCCTTACCCGATCCGCCATTTTAAAGGTAACAGTGCCGGCTACAATCATCACATCCGACTGCCGGGGTGAGGCACGCGGAATAACGCCAAATCGGTCTATATCGTAACCGGAGCTGTAGGCTCCCATCATTTCTATGGCGCAGCAGGCAAGGCCAAAACCCATAGGCCAGAGCGCCGTTAAACGAGCCCAGTTCAGCAGGTCATCTAACTTTGTAATCACAAGTCCGCCTTCTCCTGTCTTCTCTTCCATTGGTTTAATTAGATGCTAGTTTAGCGTAAGGCTAAATTAAAAATTCAAAATTAGGAATGATACCGCGGTTACACTGAAGAATTGCTGATGGCTAATTTCATAAGCACAAGTACTCGCCCTATTATAAAATTCCAAATCAACTTTTTACCCCTGCAGCAATTTAACAAGCAGGCCATTCAAGAATTCTTCTAATGAAAATGCCCTTCCAGAGGCTTTTGACCTATAAAAGGTTACAGGCTTTGTTTATCGTTAAACCGCTGATACATTTCCATTGGTATTTTAGAGCGGCTTTTTGGAATTACCGGGTTTGGTTTAATCCAGTCGAGGTGACCTTTGGCCCACACGTAAGCCAGCCCCAGCACCAGCACGCCTATAAAAATAAACATTTCTACCAACGAGAACCAGCCCCACAAGCCATCGGTAGCTGCGATCAAATCGCTTCTGCCAAACACTACGGCCCACGGAAAGAGAAACGCCAGCTCCACATCAAAAATAATGAAGATAAGCGCCACCACATAAAAGCGTGGGTTAAACTGTATCCAGGAGTTTCCAACCGGCTCCTCCCCCGATTCATAGGTTGCCAGTTTCTCAGGATTCGGGTTGTGCGGGCGCAGCAGCTTGGCTGTAAACAAGCCAATAACCACAAAAATAGCCCCACCGATCAGGTACAGCAAAATGGTTCCGAAATCAGAATAATACGTTTCTGCCATAGTAATTTGCAGCTGTTTGTACAAAGTTACAACGAAATTCTGGTTTGATGTCCATTTCTTCCCCTCCGCTTGCAGCTAAGTTGGTGGGGCAAGGAGTATAGAAATAATTGAAACAGATTTAAGAACCAGATTTTAAATTATTCAAATCAAAACTGCCTCCTGAAGGATTTTCTTTAAAATTCTGCTAAGGGAATAAGGAGCATAATTGACTTGTATAAATTTAGCAGGCAAGCATACTCCCAGGCCGCATGCAACATGGCTAGTCAAAACTACGTTCAGCCTGCTGTTTACCCGCTCCATGGCCATTTAAGTTCCCTAACTTTGCAGAGAAGCCTAAGGAGCAGGAAATGCCGAAAGCTTTTGTATAAGTCTTGTAAAGCTACGTTTTGCAGTAAGTTAAGGTGGCGGCTTTATATAAAACACGCGTTTATTGAATCTTATTCAAAAAGCTGCGTTTTACTTTTAATTCAACATCCGCAAACAGCCTCATGCAAATATCCGGAGACAGCATAAAAGCGAAAGTAATCATTGGTTTCGGTCTGGCCATTTCGGTAGTGGCAGTGGCCGTTTACCTCTTCTACGCCAGCTTTACGCAGTTACTCGGCTCTGTAGACGACTTGGCCAAGCCAAACCACAAATTAGCCAAACTCCAGCACATACTCGCCGACATTGCCACAGCCGAAAGCTCCATCAGGGCCTACACCCTCACCACTGACGAAAAATATTTTAAAGCCTACATTCAGGAACTTGAAGGCATAGACAAACAGGTAGACTCGTTGCGCCTGCTCATGAACCGCAATCCGGCCGAACTGGCCCGGCTCGATTCTATTGCTGCCCTCTTGCAGGAAAAAGAAAAAAGCATGGAGCGCTATGTGGCCCTACGGAAGCAGGAGCAAAAAGCAAGTTACCCCGATCAGGCTTTGCGCAAAATTAACTCTAAGGCCACAGTACAACCTGCCACTACTATTATAAAGCGGCACACCACCACCACCATCTCCGATAAAGCACCCGTACCAGAAATAGTTGAAACTAAGCCAGCCCAGAGCAACAACCGGCGTGGCCTGTTCAGTAAAATTTTCTCTAAAAAGAACGACGATAAAGAGGAAGAAGTAAAAGAGGAAGTGCCGTTAAAACCTATTTCGGTGCCTCAGCTGCAGGTTAAAATGGATGTGTCGGTAGATACTAGTTCGGCTTCTTCGTCGCAGCAGGTGGCCCAGGTAACCGAAATCAAAAGTATTCTGCAAACGCTCAAGCAGGAGGTAAGAAAACAGGAAGCCATGCTCACGGCAAGAGAACTGGCTATGCTGCAGCAAGACAAGGTAATTATGGACCGCATCCGGACGATGCTCTACGACCTCGAAAAAAGCGAGACGCAGCAGGCGAGTCTTAACGCCGAGAGTGCCAAAGCAGTGGTACATAAAAACTCAATGGTGCTGCTGCTGGTTGGAATTTTCGGGCTCATCAGCAGTATTTCTTTTATTTTGATCATTCTACGCGATATTACCCGCAGCAATGCCTATAAAGCGCAGCTCATTCGGGCTCAGAAAGAAGCGATTCAACTTGCTCGTGCCAAGGAGGCCTTTGTGGCCAACATGAGCCACGAAATTCGGACGCCGCTAAACGTAGTGCTCGGTTTTTCGGAGCAGTTGCGCCACACACCGCTCCATGCCACGCAGCAAGAGCACCTGCAGGCTATCAGCAGCGCTGGTGAGCACCTGCTGCACATCGTAAACGATGTACTGGACCTTTCGAAGCTCGAAGCCGGCAAGCTGCAGCTGGATGTGGTGCCTTTCTCGCCCCAGCATTTGCTGCAGGAACTGGAGCAGGCTTTTAAACTCAAAGCCGAGACAAAAGGAATAACTTTTGATTGCCAGGCAGATGAAAAGCTGCCACAACAGCTCCTGGGAGATTCGCTCCGTCTGAAGCAGGTGCTCTTTAACTTGGTAGACAACGCGATTAAATTTACACACGAAGGGCAGGTAACGGTAAGGTGCAAGCTTAAGTCGCACCGTCGTAACCGGGTGGCGGTACAGCTGGAGGTATCCGACACAGGCATTGGCATACCTATGGAGCAGACAGAGCACGTATTCGGCGAGTTTAACCAGGCCGACGGCTCTATTATCCGGAAATATGGCGGCACTGGCCTTGGCCTTTCTATTAGTAAGCAACTGGTAGAGGCACAGAATGGCGTCTTATCGCTACGCAGCGAGGTAGGAAAAGGCACGACCTTTACAGTGGTGCTTCCGTTCAGGGAGCTCAAAACCATTGACGTTCCTGATACTGCCGATGCCACAGAAGAGAACGACATACCGCAACCGGTTTTAAAAGGAAAGCAAGTGCTGGTGGTAGACGATGACCCGTATAGCCGCACGCTCTGTGAGCTTATGCTAAAGCGCTGGGGCATGCAATCCCGCCTGGCAAACGACCCAAAACAGGCACTGAAACTTCTGGAGCAGTATACCTTCGACCTGGTGCTGACCGATATTCAGCTGCCGGGTATGAGCGGCAAAGCACTGGCCAAGATAATCCGGAAAAAGAATCCGACTTTGCCTATTCTGGCGCTCACGGCTAATATCATGAGCCGTAATAAAGAATTTTTTGCTAAAACAGGCATTTCCGATTATTTGCTTAAGCCTTACTCAGAGCAGGAGCTGCACCAGAAGCTAAGCAAAGCCCTACATATACTACCTGCACCCCCCAAGCCGGAACCTGTTGCACCAGAACCTGCGCCTGTGCTTGCTGCGCCTGTTACCACTGCTACCTCGGTTCATGCCGCTGCAGAAACAGTAGAACCTCTATTCGACCTGACCGAGATAAAGCTTTTTGCAGGAGACGACAGTGCCGCCATGGCTGCTATTCTGGAAGTACTTGTTGCTGATAACCGCCAGAATTTGCAATTGCTGCTGGAGGAGGCTTCGGCTGGCAACTGGCAAAAGGTTGGTGGTATTGCTCATAAAATGCAGACAGCCTTTAAGCACCTGCACGCACACTCTGTTACCGGTGCCTTACAGGAGCTCGAACAAGTACTGCACCAAGGTAAGCCAACACCCGCAAATTGCCAAAAAGCGGTTACACATCTTCAGGAGCAGGTTCCTTTGTTACTGGCTGCCCTGGAACAGGAACTTTCAGTTCCACAGGAATAGGCATTAGCTGCTCGCCATGCAGCTAGCCAGGCAGCAGGTGCTTGGTCTATAATTTCTACCGCTCAAAAACAACAACCATCTGGCATCTGCTTGTATTTCAGGAGAATTGTTTAACTTATGCCGCTAATGCGCATAAGTTAAAAAGATAGTGCGCCTGCAAAAGCCTGGTTTAGCTAACAACAAGATTCTCTATATGAATAAACTATCAAGAAGATCGTTTTTGGGAAGCAGTGCATTTTTGTCGCTTGCCAGCGTTTTGGGCTTTGTGCCCTCTCTGTACAAATCCAGACAAAAAAAGAAAGATATGTTTGTACACCATGTTTATTTCTGGCTTAAAAACCCGGATTCTGCAGCAGATAAGGCCAAACTGATCGAAGGCCTGAACACCCTGAAAAGTATTAAACAAATTAAAATGGCGCACATTGGTGTGCCTGCCAACACAAACCGTTCTGTTATAGAACGTGGCTATGCGGTGTCGTGGCTTTTGTTTTTTGATAACCAGCAGGAGCAGGATGTGTACCAGGAGCACCCGGTGCATTTAAAGTTCGTAGAAAATTATTCTCATTTGTGGGAGAAGGTAATTGTGTACGACTCTGTAGACGCTTGATGCTAAATACCCTTGACCTAAAAGCCCTTCCGGAAGCTGAAAATTCTTCCGAAGGGCTTTTTTATTAGAATAATTATGAACAAAAAGTAAGGCTTTTTAGGTAGCTAATTTAAATTATTGTTCCTACTACGCCTCTATGTTGTACTGTCGTAACTTGTTGTAAAGTGTTTTCCGGTCTATGTTCAGGAGCCTGGCTGCTTTAGATTTATTATATTTTACCCTTTCCAGCATAGCCAGAATTAATTCCTTCTCGCTTTGGCCGGTGGCGCTACGCAAGTCGGTAGCCACTTGCGGCTCAGGTTCTGCTGTAAAAGGTGTAGGAGCAGCAGCTACAAACGTGGGAGCCGGCTCCACAATTTCTGGAGGCAGTTGCTGTAAGGTAATGAGATCTGACTTGGCCAGCAGCACAGAGCGCCTTACCACATTGCGTAGCTCACGCAGGTTGCCCGGCCAGGCATAATTCTCCAGTACAATAGCTGCTTCCTGATCAAAGCCAACCACATTTCGCTCTAGCTCCTGGTTAGCCTGCTGTAAAAAGTGATTAGCAAATTGCAATATGTCTTGTGTTCGCTCCCGAAGCGGGGTAGTATTAATCTTAAACTCGTTCAGGCGGTGGTACAGGTCCTCTCTAAACTCGCCACGGCCCACAGCCTGCACCAGGTCCTCATTTGTAGCCGCTATAATGCGAACGTCTACCTCAGTATCGGTGGTGCTGCCAATCTTTTTTACCTTCCGCTCCTGCAGTGCCCGCAATAGTTGCACCTGCACCTCATACGATAGGTTTCCGATCTCATCCAGAAACAGAGTTCCGCCACTGGCAGCTTCAAACTGACCTTCTTTGTTATTCAGGGCTCCCGTAAAAGCACCTTTTACGTAACCAAACAATTCGCTGGCTGCCAGGTCCTTAGATAAAGCGCCGCAGTCTATGGCTACATAAGGTTTATCGTGGCGCTTGCTGCTGAGGTGTATTTTGCGGGCTACAAATTCTTTGCCGGTTCCACTTTCGCCCTCTATGATAACCGACATGTTAGTGGGTGCTATCAGGGCAATATAGTCTTCTATCTTGGCTGCCTCTGGGCTGCGGCCGCTCACAAACTCAAAGTTACCAGATACGCCTGCACGTGTTTTACCGGCCGGTTCTTCCGTTTTTTTCTGAAGGGCCTTCTTAATCGTGAGCAGCGTTTCGTCTGGGTTGATAGGCTTTGTTATATACTCAAATGCCCCCATTTTTATGGCTCTCACTGCCGTTCGGATGTCAGCATATGTAGTCATCAAGATTACGGGCACATCGGTTGAGTATACCCGAATCTGGCTCAGCAATTCTATGCCATCGCGGTCGGGTAACCTGAAGTCGGTTAAAACAAGATCGAAGGGCTGGCCTTTGAGCAGGCGAAGCCCCTCCTCGGCTGTGTAGGCCGTTTGAACGTTATATTGCTGCTTCTGCAGAAAGGTCCGCAGCATCAGGCAAAACGTTGGGTCGTCGTCGATTAAAAGTATATTCGGCATAAATCAGCAGAAATATACGTATATCCAAAATAAAGGACGTGCGAATTTTGCTCTGGTTAAATTTTTTCTGTTTCAAGAAAAGAAAGGACAATTTTATAATAGGTAGCTAGCCTTGAAGGAGTACAAGCCTTTGGTGCCAAAAAATGCTCTGGAAGGCTTTTTTTATTTAAATAATTCTAACGAGGCAGGCTGTGCAGATTTTTACCTGTAACTCAGTTTTTTTGCGCACAAAATAAACTAGAGTGGCATAAAAACAGAGAAACCTCCACTAGGGAGGTTTCTCTGTTAAGTTTGGGTTGGCTATTGGTTGGCTTTGGCTAAAAGCTGAAAGTTAGGTAGGGTTGGTTCGGTTATTGTTTTGGTTCTTCTTTCAGAACAGTACCAGCTTCGTCTATACGAACGATACCTTTTTCCTGAGCACTGTTAGTGCAAATTACTTCGTAGGTGTCTTTGTCGCCTTCAGCATCACCGGCTACTTTATAAACTTCATCAACTTTCCACTCTTGGAAGGCCTCTTGTGCTAGTACTTGTTTTACTGGCTCAGGAAGTTGATCTTGTGTAACTTTCACTTTTTCTTTATCCTGAGCGGTAGCAGCAGTTCCTTGCTGAGTTGTTGATTGCTCAGTAGGAGGAGTTTGAGTTTGAGTTTCTGTTTGGGCGTTTGCATCTATAGATATAAAGCCGAAAAGGGCGATTGCTGCTGCTATTACGGTTACTTTTTTCATGTTTCTTAATTTTAGTTTACTAAACATTTAAATTGTATTTGCCCTATTGAGATAACTGTGCCAGAAATTTATTTATATATAAAATATTGAAAATCAGTTATTTATAAATTAGTGCAAATTCTACAAACTGTGGAACTGTGGGGCGTAGTGTGGAATAAATTCCACACTTTGTGGAGCGCGGGGCAGTTGTCTACACAAAAGCAAAAAACTGTTTACAGGATATACGTTTTAAGAATCACCAGATTGGCGCTTACTTATACTTGTAAATATTGACTAAATTGCCGCATGAGCGAACCTAGAAAAAAACTATTCCTGCTAGATGCCCTGGCACTGATCTACCGGGCGCATTTTGCTTTCAGTAAAACACCGCGCATAAACTCCAAAGGCATGAGCACCGGAGCAGCGCTGGGCTTTACCAACACGCTAGTGGAAGTGCTTACAAAGGAGCAGCCCACACATATTGGCGTTGCTTTCGACTCACCGTCAAAAACCTTTCGCCACGACAGCTTTCCGGAGTACAAAGCCAACCGGCAGGCGCAGCCCGAAGATATTTCTATTGCCATTCCGTACTGCAAAAAAATTGTAGAAGCCTTTAACATACCAGTGCTGATTATGGATGGGTTTGAGGCCGACGATATTATAGGCACACTCTCCTGCAAAGCCGAGCAAGCCGGATTTGATGTGTACATGATGACACCCGACAAAGACTATTGCCAGATGGTGACCAAACATGTGTACCTCTATAAGCCAGCCTTTCTGGGCAACGCCGTAGAGGTGTGGGATGTGCAGAAGGTACTGGATAAATGGGAAATTGAGCGGGTGGAGCAGGTAATCGACATTCTGGGTTTGCAGGGTGATGCCGTAGACAACATTCCCGGTATACCGGGCATTGGTGAGAAAACAGCCAAGTCGCTTATAAAACAATTTGGCTCTGTAGAGAACCTGGTAGCCAGCACAGATCAACTAAAAGGAAAGCAAAAAGAGAACGTAGTAAACTTTGCCGCGCAGGGCCTGCTTTCAAAAGAACTGGCAACGATTCACCGCGATGTGCCTATTGCGTTCAACGAAGATGCCTTACTGTATAACGGCCCGAACGAGGAGCAACTCACGGAGTTGTTTGCGGAGTTAGAGTTCCGGCAGCTGGCGCAGCGTGTGCTAGGCAAATCGCTGGCAGAGGCTACAACAGCGGCACCAGCCATTGGCCGCAGAGCAAAAGCGGCAGATGCGGCCCAAACGTCGCTTTTTGGCGCTGCAGCCCCTGAGGCAACAGAAGCTTCTGCCGCCGCAGAGGCTGCCGACCTGGTGCCTACGCAGCTGCAGACCATCAACACCACCCTGCACGACTACCACCTGATCGATACACCAGAGCTTCGCAAAAGCCTGGTGCAGTACCTGAAGCTGCAGGACGAAATATCGTGGGACACTGAAACTACCGGCATAGATCCGATTACGGCGCGGCTGGTGGGTATGTCGTTTTGCTACCGCCCCGGCGAGGCCTATTATGTACCGGTGCCGCACCAGAATACCGACGAGGCGCAGCAGCTGGTAGAGGAGTTTCGGGAGGTGCTGGAGAACCCGAACATCGCCAAAGTAGGTCAGAACATAAAGTACGACATTACGGTGTTGAAAAAATATAACGTGGAGGTGCAGGGGCCGATTTTCGATACCATGCTGGCGCACTACCTGCTGGAGCCTGAAATGCGCCACAACATGGATGTGCTCTCTGAAACCTACCTCCACTACAGTCCGGTTTCTATTACGGAGCTTATTGGGCCAAAAGGCAAAAACCAGCTCACCATGGCCGACCTGAAGCCCGAGCAGGTAAGCGACTACGCCTGTGAAGACGCGGATATTACGCTGCGCCTGAAAAATCATTTTGAGCCGCTGCTGCAGGAGCAAGGGCTCATGAAGCTGTTCCGGGAGGTGGAAACGCCGCTGGTGCAGGTTTTGGCCGACATGGAGCATGAGGGCATCAGTATAGATGCCAATGCCCTGGCCGATATTTCGATACAGCTGGAGCAGGAGATCGGGCAGATTGAGCAAAGCATTTTTGAGATAGCCGGCGAGAAATTTAATATTGGCTCGCCTAAGCAGCTAGGAGATATTCTGTTCGACAAACTGCAGCTGCATGGGAAGAACAAAATAAAGAAAACCAAGACTGGCCAATATGCCACCGGCGAAGAAATCCTCTCTAAGCTGGCTGGCGAGCACAAAATTGTAAAGCTGATACTAGACCACCGGGAGCTCTCGAAGCTGAAGTCGACGTATGTGGATGCGCTGCCGCAGCTGGTGTGCTCACTCGACAACCGGGTGCACACTTCCTTTAACCAGGCGGTAACTGCTACAGGCCGCCTCAGCTCTACTAACCCCAACCTGCAGAACATTCCGATTCGTACTGAGAGGGGCCGCGAGATCCGGAAAGCCTTTGTGCCACGCGACAGCAAGCACCAAATTATTTCGGCTGATTACTCGCAGATAGAGCTGCGCATTATGGCCCACTTTAGTGGTGATGAAACCATGAAGACCGCCTTTCGCAACGGCCTCGATATACATGCCTCTACGGCTAGCAAAGTGTTTCATGTGCCGCTGGAAGAAGTGACTTCTGAGATGCGCCGCAAAGCCAAAACCATAAACTTTGGTATTATTTACGGCATCTCGGCTTTTGGTTTGTCGGAGCGGTTGGCCATACCGCGCCGCGAAGCTGTAGATATTATAGAGGCTTATTTTCAAGAGTTTGATGCTGTAAAGGCGTACATGGATGGTGCTGTTGAGAAGGCGCGGGAGCTGGAGTATGCCGAAACACTGCTGGGCCGCCGCCGTTACCTCCGCGACATTAACTCGCGCAATGCTACCATCCGGAACTTTGCCGAGCGAAACGCTATTAACGCGCCCATACAAGGCACCGCTGCCGACATCATTAAGATCGCCATGATCAACATTCAGGATTATCTGCGGCAGGAAAAGCTGCAGACTCGCATGGTGCTACAGGTACATGACGAACTTCTGTTTGATGCTCCCAAAGAAGAAGTTGAAATAGTAACGCCAAAAGTTGTAGAGCTCATGACCAACGCGCTGCAGCTGAGTGTACCAATGGAAGTAGGTTTAGGTGTTGGCAACGATTGGCTGGAGGCGCATTAAAAATTTTGAATGAGTGAATGAGTGGTTTAGAGAATGAACAGAGCCACTCCTAACCCTGGACTCAAAAATGCCTAAAAGCCTTTGGAAGGCCGATTCCATTAGAATAATTGCGGATTATTAAACTGTTAAATTGTTTGATGGTTAAATTGCTGGTTTTGGGTAAGATGCATTTTGAATCGTATTTGAAAGAAAGATTAAGAAATTTAGTGTTCAGTCAGATCTTAACCCTTGACTAAAAAATGCTTAAAAGCCTTTGGAAGGCCATTTTCATTAGAATAATTGGTTTATTTACCACAAAAAAGGCTGCCAATTGCTGGCAGCCTTTTTTGTAATGCTTGTGTGAAAATTATGGCAGTAGCACTGCACGGTACTTTGTTGCATCCACTGTTGGTATCTGGGCGCTATACTTGGCGTTTATTGTTTTGATCATTTCGTTGGCCAGTATGGCGTATCCTCTTGGCGTTAGGTGAATGCCGTCTAAAGAAAACAGATTTCCGGTAACAAAAGTTGGGGCGTATGTTACTGCATCCATCACGAAGCCTCCTTTTATGGTGTTAAAGTAGTTGTTAACGTCAAAGAAAGCTAAGTTCTTGGAAGTGGCAATGTTTCTGATTACCTGGTTATAGCTTGAGGTATAATCGTTAATTTGGTTAATCTCGCTCTCGCTTAAAAACAAGTTGCTCGGCAGCGGAACCTGCGAGCCGTACCCCTGCCCGGCTATTCCCTCTAAAGCAGGAAGCAGCACCAGTTCATTAGACTTAATTTGCCGGAAGCCTGCGGGGGCAGCAGGATCACGCACAACGAGTGGGTTGGGGCCCAGCGCAAACGTAATGCCCAAAGCGCCGCTGCCGTAAGCTGCATTTAGAGCGTCTACCTGCGCTTGAGTGGTTAGCGTAAGCGCATTGTAGGGTACTGTTGTGAAAAATGGGACTGTCTTCACATCCGGAATATTTACCAAAATTCCTTCTGCGCCATTTGCAGTAAGGTTGTTTATAAAATTGGTGTAAATGTTCTCAAATATTGTCGTGTCGGTAAGCGCCTGCGTAACATTGGCTGGCTCGCCTCCTGCCAGCGCATATCCTAAAATGTCGTTGTTGCCGAGCCACATAGAGAAGAAAGTTGGCTGAGACTCCAGAACTTCTTGTATATATGTTTTATTGCCAACCTCAGCAGGTTGCAGAAGCCTTTCTAAGTAAGGGTTGCTGGCACCATAGGCAGCAGATGCACTGGTTAGCACCGATATTCCCGGGATGCCCAGGTTCTGCACGGGTTCTAAATGTTTGGTAAGAGCTTCGGCACCACCGGGTAGTGTGCCTCCTCTTGTAGCCTGTGCCGCAACAGGTTCCGGAATAGGGATTCCGCCCACAAAGCTTCCGACCTTTATATACCCACTGCCATTTGCCTCAGCCTCAGAGAACAGCGGTTGTGTAAACTCGCCACCTCCTACTGTTTCAAATTGTTGTGCAAGTATAGCAGGGTAAGAACTAAGCTGACCTTCGCGGTACAGGCCTCTATCCTGAAAACCTGCTGTAAGCGAGTTGCCAACAGCTACATATTTAGTAAGATCAAGCTGGCTTCCTGCCGAGATACTTGGAGCTTCTATTTCTGGATCGCAACTGGCAAGAAACATACCGACAGCAAGAGCCAGTATGCTGGGTTTATAGAAAAATTTTTTCATATTCGTTTAATAGCTAATCAAAATTTATAATTCAGGGCAACACCAGGTATATAGGCAACCGACTTGTAAGTGCCTGCTATGCCACCGGAAAGGTCAGAGGCATCTGTTCTTTTCTTTTTGTTGATGTACAGGAAAGAAGCATCGATGCTCAGGTCTTCAGACAGCTTGTAACCAAAACCTACGGAAAGGCCTCTAGAGTCTGAATCTGGTGTTTCAGGTGTTAAATAGCCTTCCTGCACAGGAGTGCCGTCGTAATAAGCACCGGCACGTAGTGCAAAGACATCAGAAAGGTTGTATTCAGCACCAATTCTATAAATATAGGCATCTTTATAGTTGCGGGCATTCTCTGCGTAGTTGCTTCCGTTTACATCCTGACTATAGTCGAAGCGCAGGCTTTTGTAGGCGCTCCAGCCCACGTGGCTCACATCTACGGCAATGGTCAGGTCCTGAGTAGGCATAAAACCTGCTCCTAAAGTAAGGGTTGCTGGAAGAGGCAAGGTGGCATCGAACTCGGTGCCTGCCGGAAAGCGTCCTGCAATGGCTGGAGAAGTAGGCATGTTAGAGAAGGTAACATCACCTCCTGATACTTTCATGTCTACTTTAGAGCGGTAGCTAAGACCAAACGAAAGCTGCTCTGAAGGTTTAAAGAAAATGCCGGCATTAAAACCAACTCCGTTTGCCTTACCATCGAGCTCTGCACTACCATAAGCTCCTTGCGAGTTTTGCAGCGGTATGTTGCGTTGCAGGTTTACGCCACCAATAGCATATACAAAACCAGCGCCAATGCCCAGTTGGTCGGTGATCTGATAGCTAAGAGTTGGCTGAATAAAAATGGCTTGTAAGCTAAGTTCTGATAAGGCAAATCGGCCGTTCCAGTCGTTGCCCCAGTTTACGGTGCTGCCAAACGGTGTGTATATGCCCAAACCTGCCTTTAATTTATCGTTGATGCCAAAGACACCGTACACTTGAAATGGAGTGCCTATAGGGTTATCTGTCATAGCTGTTGCACCACTTGGCTCGGGTGCCTGGTAGGCTATTTTAGATATAATGCCCGATGCACCAATTGTTACGCCATTCTCGCGCAGATAGCTCATGGCACCAGGGTTAAAGAAGATACTGGAGGTACCGGTTGTAATGCCTGTACCCGTGTGGCCCATACCGATCTGGCGCTGGCTTGCCAGGTTTACCTGGTACCCTCCTGCCATAGCCGCCCCTGATAGCAAAGAACCAGTAATCAGAGCTAAAATTTTTCGTTTCATAAATAAGTGTTTATTATTTGAAATGCACTGGCTGTAATTCAACGAAGCTATTACTAAACACAGCGGTTACATGTTATGGAAAAATGAAAAGATGTTGTTAGAGTTTGGCGCTATGAAACTAAAATACATTTAAATATAAATATATCTATATGTGTAATAGTAGTAAGCCGTTTTTTAACTAACAAACGTAATCAATATTTCGCTAGAGTAAAGCGGTTGTGCAGAAAATTATTTAAAAAAATATACCGATGTTCCTATCCTGTAGGAGGTATAGGCGGGGCAAATGAACTATGATCACTAAAAGTTTATAATTTTAGTCGGTAATGCCTTGATAATGAATAAAATATAATTTTACAGACTAGCATGTATATCGTAAATATCAGAAATCAACCTTTATTTCATTAATTTAATATTGTTGCTTAAGGCAGTACTGTTTTAGTACGTGCTGCCTGCTAAAAACGGTTTTGGTTTGTAGATCCCTTGGTTCATCTGAAGTGGTTACTTATAACTTTTCCTGTCAAACCATATGCTGGGGCCGCTGCTCTTGCTACGGTTTAAAACTTTCTGCTAAATGGCACTATCTTTAACCTGAGCAATCCGTTTAATTAGTCTCAAAAGAAGACAGAGAACTGATGTACGATGTAATAATAATAGGTGGCGGACCAGCAGGTTTGAACGCTGCCATGGTGTTGGGGCGCTGCAGGCGCAAAGTGTTGTTGTTAGACACGGGCAAGACACGTAACCGCTGGTCGCACAGCATGAATGGCTTTATTACCCGCGACGGTACAAACCCAAAAGAATTCTTAGAAATCGGAAGAGCCGAACTTCAAAAGTATAATGTAGAGTTTATTTGCAAGCTTGTAATAACAGCTACCTACAGCAAAGGGCATTTTGTAGTCAACGACGAAGATGGCACAGTTTACACCTCGCACAAGCTGTTGTTGGCAACCGGCCTGAAAGACAAGTTGCCGGAACTGCCTGGCCTTGAAGAACTGTATGGCATAAGTGTACACCACTGCCAGTATTGCGATGGCTGGGAATCTAGCGACAAAGCCATTGCAGTGTATGGCAAAGACAGGAAAGGCGTGGGACAATCGCTTGCCATGAAAACCTGGAGCGACAATATTACCCTCTACACCGATGGCACCGACAAACTGACTCAAAGCGACTGGGACAGACTTAAACTTAACGGTGTAGCGGTTTGCACCGATAAAATAGAAAGGCTGGAAGGAGCAGATGGCAGGCTACAACGGATCGTTCTTAAAAATGGCAATGTTAAGGAGCAGGAGGTAATGTTCTTTAATACAGGCACAAAGCAACAGTGTGACCTGGGCGTGCAGTTGGGCTGTGAGTTTACAAACAAAGGTGTTATTAAAACCCGCCGACTTCAAAAATCGAATATACCCGGGCTTTTTGTGGCTGGCGATGCTGCCCGCGATATGCAAATGGTAATTGTAGCCGCAGCCGAAGGTGCAAAAGCTGGCGTTGCTATAAATATGGAGCTAGAACAGCTTTACCTGGAGCGTGAGCCTATGCTGGCTAAAAGTTAACAAACTACCTGCCTTAACTAGTGCAGGGGTTGTTAGCCTTTGCATTGGTTAAGGTTTAACATGAGAAGGAGCCTTTGCAGCCTCAGATCAAGGGGTTAACAAGCAGCAACCAACAGGCATAACCTGAATTGTTCTAATGAAAATGGCCTTCCGGAGTCATTTTTTGAGATACAAAGCATAGGCAGAAAAAGAATATATCTTTTTCTGCCTATGCTGCTGTGTTAAGTGATACACTGTATCAAATTTAGTACAACCACCTAAAAGGTTAGATATAGGCCAGGAGCAAAGCTCCTTTTTATTCTGATGAAATGGGTGCCTGATTAGGTTCGGTCTGAGAAGTAGCGGCTGGAATTGCCTGAAACAGGTGCTCCTTTAGGCAGTAGCGGTAACCTTCTACCAGCAGGTGCATGATCAGGTGTTCTACGGCAATAGGCTCGTTTTCTTCTACCTGGCGGGTGTTAGAAAACCGTACGCTCCCGGCATCGATTATTGTAACTACTCCGGTGCCAAACACCTCCACCTGGTCGCCATTTTTTATAATAATGCCAGTTTCTTCGCTCAGGCCAATACCAATATACTCCTGGTCGTGTGCCACCGCGTGCGCCAATCGGCCAAAACGTCCACGCTCTGCAAAATGCGTATCTATGTACACCTGGCGAATAAAACCGAACCCTTGTGTAATCTTCATTTCGCCTTTTATTAGCGAATAATGCCCGTAGCCATCGTAAATCATTCTATCAGACATAACGGCTGCCCCTGCACTGGTGCCGGCAATGATTATGTCGTCTTCTATGTATCGCCTGCGCATGATGTCGAGCAGCTTTGTACCCTCCAGGAAGTTGGCAAGGCGCACCTGGTCTCCTCCGGTAAAAAAAACAACTTCCGCATCTTGAATACCTGCTAGGTTTGCGGTAGTATCGGCCTCGTTTGTCTCGTCTATGTGCAGGAGTCTTACGTTTCTGCAGCCAAACTCCTCAAACGCTGCCTTATACGCATTACCAGAGTCTTCTACCTCTGTGGCAGCTGTAGCAATTACCACAATATGCGATTGCGCACTGCAGATCTGAGAACGGATTAGCTTTAGCAACCCATCGTCATCACCTCCTCCTAAAGCTATTAACCTGCCTTTTATCATAAAATTACTGCTGTTGTTTAAAAGATTATAGTATACTTGATGAGGTGCTCCTGAGTTAGGAATTACTGCCTTTGCAATTTGCTTAAGGCAGCAGATCTGTGGCCACATTGCCGGAGTAGGCGCGGGTGGGGGTGCTGCCATTGGGCAGTTTCCATTCCCGTTGCTTTTTAAAGGGCAGTAGCAGCAGCCAGCCTGGAGTCTGTTCGGCCACATTGCGATAAGCTGGTGCACCAATGGTTAGGGCGTGCTGTGGCACGTGCAGCTGCAGCGTTTTGTGTAACCTGTCCCAGAAAGAAAAAATTACAGAAAAGTTGCTGTTGGTTTCCTGTGCTACAATAGAATGATGAATGCCATGCATGCGTGGCGTAACCATAACCTGCAGCAGGCGCCGCTCCAACTGGTAGGGCAACCGCACATTGCTATGATGAAACGCTGTACAAGCTTCAAAAAAGAACTCATAAACCACCACCAGCTTAGGTGGCACCCCCAGTAAGGCCACCATAGCCCCTCTAAAAGGAACAGAGGCAATGTTTTCTCCTACATGAAATCGCCAGGCGGTAGATAAGTCCAGGTCCAGGTCTATGTGGTGCACGTTATGGAAGCGCCACAATATAGTAAGCCGGTGCAGCAGCACATGCCACAGGTAATTGCTGTAGTCCAGCAACAGGAAGCCTGCCGCTACATTAGCCCAGGCTGGTAGCTTTAACTGTGGCAAAAGCCCGAATTGCCTTTTATTTGCCCACTTGGCTACCGCATATAGCGCAGGCAGCAGCAGCAGCCGAAGCGCCGGAAGTGCAAGTGCGGCTACTGAAGCGTTCTGGCGAAGCCGCACGAGTTTAGGCTGCGATGGTATTCGGAGCTGTTGGCGGGTTTCGAGCACCAGCAGCGCCAGTCCAAGCATGCCAAGTAAGGGAGCGCCTATTTTATCGAATTTAGGGAATCTGAATTTCATTTCTATAGCTAACAGCAATTTGCTTCAATAGTTTCGGCAGCACAGCATGTTGCACCTGATCAGTTGGTGTTGCAAACAACTACCGCTGGCTGAATACGGACACAATGCCGTTCCATTATGAGCACTTTTACGAATGAATGGCTATGGTAAATTCGTAAATTAGAATGAACAACTGCTATATCTGATATTGGCACAAAAACTGCTTTAGGCAAATTACGCTCATGAGCTTTCGTAGGCTATAAAATTATTTGATAGCCAGCTGATTACTGTATTGAAATATTGGCCGTGATTGATTGTCGTTTTATTAGTTGCTGTTGCCGCTTTGGTAAGAAAACAGCCAGCAATGAACAGGAGAATGCAGAGGTGTCTGGAATAAAATAATCCTGATAACCTGCATTCTACTATAGAGGCAAAGTGCTTGCCGTTTACAGAAGTACGATAAAAAGCACAGCCAACAGCCTCAATACAGCACCAGTGAGACGAATTTTGCTTGCTTTAGCTCTGGCTTTTCCGGTAGAGCCGCTACCAATACTCCATTATTGTTACACCGGGTATTTTTCAGAAGGTGTTATCTTTTGAGCTTCAGGGAATTACTTTAAGGAGTTTTCTGAGTAAACTAAGTTTCAATTTGATACAGGTGGTTTCGGAATAGTGATGTCTAGTCTCTTGCTTTCATGTTACGATTTATCCCGAAAGTGCCCGGTTTTTTACAGTGTTTTACCTAAGTATCGCTTAATTTGTGCTTTAAACCATGTTTTAGATCATTGGATAGGATGTTACGCAGTAGGCCCAAAATTCCTTTTCAGAATAGATGATCTTAAGTAAATTTGTATGGTTGGGGTGCAACAGGAGATTAAGAGTGATGCTGCACTTTTTATACAATGGGAAAGATACAATTACTCAGCCGCCATTATGGTGTGCATAGCCTCTATTTAGAGAAAGCGTACCTACTTTTTTTTAAAGTACTACAGCAAATCAGGCAATTAGCTATAACTAGAAACACAACTACAGATAAATTTTTTGCGACTGCTCTTACCTGTACTAAAGAACCGACTGCTCTTAGCCAGGAAGCAGTTATCCAGATAGAGCACACTGTATTGTGGGAATGTATGGCACAACCCGCGCAATTTTACGATTTATTAAAACTCTTGCCCCTCGAAGCTAAAAATAAATCCTTATCTTTTGATCTCGGTGAGGACTTGGCACGTAAAGGGTTGGCAGAAACCTGTTTTAGAGCGGGCAGGATATGCATTAAAATAACGCCGCAAGGCATAAACTATTTAAAAGCACAGGAAAGCAGAGAAACTATAAACCCTAGTTGCCTTTAGCACAGCTACAATTCATCCTGATAGGCTCAGAAACGCAACGGCCCCCACCGAAGCGATCAGGTGCAGTAAAAACAAGTTAAAAACAAGCTTAAATCCAGGAATTTCACTGCTGCTAAAGTCATTTTGCTTTCCAAAAGAGTCCGGCCACCCCGCCGGACTCTTTTATTTTACAACAGCCAGTCCTTCCGTAATTATTACGTGAACTCGGGAATTAAGCCAATGTTCTGGCGAGGTTAAACTTTTTGTTTTTGTGGTCGAGAAAGGTGTAGGCGGTCAGACCTGAGAGGATGTGGACCAGGGCGTTGATGGGGTTTCGGTGGC
>NZ_JBLIQL010000027.1:0-54882 GCF_047525655.1 Pontibacter sp. 13R65 | reverse complement strand
AAGAGAAAATAAGGCTACGCGTACAGAATGCCCGTGACAGAATTATGATGGTCGCTTGTGGTTTACACAACCTGCGAACCTCCTTTAGGAAAATCAATAACAATTAATCAGAATACACTTTAATGAAAACAAAAAAGAGTCTGCTCCTATTGGCAGCGTTTCTGTTCTGCCATTTTGGTTACGGGCAGTTTATCAAAGAAGTAAGGGCAGGCTTAAGTTATGCCACGGTCAGGTTTCAGGATGCCACACTTCAGGATGCTACCTCGGAAAGACTTGGATACTTTGCTGGCATTGTGGCACAGCAGGAACTGAACAATAAGTGGTTTGTAAGGCAAGAACTTGCTTATGCCGTTAAAGGCCACAAACAATACTTCTCATCGTCGAGTCCGGCCCTTGTTAGTTACCATTACCTTACACTGCCACTACTCGTGGGATACAAAGCGGCAAACAAACTGAACTTTTACCTGGGACCTGAATTGGCATTGGTTGGCCCCGTTATGTACAGAAGCGGTGGACATGGCAGCAACCTGCATCAAATTGAAAGGGTAAATGTATTTGATGTAGGTGCAATGGCAGGCCTAAGCTACCAGCTTCTTCCGCGGACTGCAATTGATATACGCTATAGCTACGGCTTGATAAATAGTAGAAATGTGCAGTTTTACAACAGCACTGGTTTGTACGAACAGACAAAAGCGGACGGGAAGCATCGGGTACTGCAACTGGGTCTGAACTACTCGATCAGGAAGAACGGATAGTTTATACCACTTGCTGCTTAAGCACTTATAGGGTGGTCACTTACGCATTCAATAAGTTGGTATAATCGTACATCAGACGGCAGGATAAATCGGTAAGATTGTATACTAAACGATTCTCCTGCCGCTCATATGTTTGTTTATTGAGTTTGGGTAGTTATGGCTTCTGCTTTTTCTGCTTATCCATTTCAAGTAGTTGCGCGAACGGCACTACATTGGCATGCTTGGCCCAGGCATCGTACAGCTGCGAAAGCTCTTTTACCTTCTCGGGGTGTTTGCTGCTTAGGTCGTTTAGTTCGGAGCGGTCGTTGGCGAGGTTGTAGAGCGCCCAGGTATCCTCCGGAAATACCGACACAATTTTCCAATCGCCTTGCCTTACCGCCCTGTTGCCCTCGTGCTCAAAGAAAATCTCTTTGTGGCCCGCCCATTTCTGCCCCTTCAGCAAAGGCACTAAGCTCGTACCTTCCATAGGTTTAATTTTATTGCCTTTGTACGTATCTGGGTAACTAACACCTGCCAGGTCAAGGCTGGTCGTCATAAGGTCGATGACGTGGGCGGGCTGGTGATTTACTTTGCCGCCTTTTATCATAGCCGGATAATAAGCAATAAACGGAGTGGCAATGCCACCTTCATGTTCCCAACGCTTAAACTTACGGAAAGGTGTATTGCTCACATTTGCACCTTCGAACTCATAGGCTGTAAAAGAGGTAGGGTCGCTGGCCAGTTTTTTGTTTGCCTCCCGAATCTCCTGCGTAAAGCCAGCCTCGTTTATATTTTCGTAACTGCCTCCGTTATCAGACAAAAACATGATGATCGTGTTCTTATCGGCTCCCATCTCCTTCAGCTTCGCACGCAGCTTGCCTATGTTCTGGTCCATGCGGTCTACCATGGCGGCGTACACGGCCATCTTATCATCCCATCTTACCTTCTCTTCCTCCGTTAGTGATTCCCAGTCAGGAATTTCTTCGTCGCGCGGCGAGAGCTGTTCTTTTTTGCTGATAACGCCAAGTGCCTGCATGCGTTTAAATCGTTCTTCCCGCAATTTATCCCACCCTTTCATGTACTTGCCTTTGTACCTGGCTATGTCTTCCTGCATGGCGTGCAGAGGCCAGTGCGGAGCTGTGTACGCCAGGTACAGGAAAAAAGGCTTGTCTTTGGTTTTGTTCTCCTCTATAAACCGAATGGCGTAATCGGTGTAGGCATCGGTGGCATAGAAACCTTCCTGCGGTGTGTACTCGGCATTATCGAGGGCATAGGTCAGCTTCTGGTTGGGGCGGTAAGGCCGATTACCAAAATAACTGTTGGCTCCATCGAGCAGACCAAAATAGCGGTCGAAGCCACGCTTCACCGGCCATTGCTCCGGCCGCGCATTCAGATGCCACTTGCCTGTCATAAAGGTGCTGTAGCCATTTTCCTGCAGTACTTCGGCAATGGTTACACACTCTTCGCTCAGCATGCCACGGTACGAAGGGTGCTCCCGCTCGTTTACCATGTGCCCCACCCCTGCCTGCTGCGGATATAACCCGGTGAGTAACGAGGCCCTGGTTGGGCAGCACCGGGAGGTGTTGTAAAAGTTAGTCATTTTAAGGCCACCCTTTGCCATAGCATCGAGGTTAGGCGTGTTTATTTCGGAGCCAAAGCTGCCCAGGTCGGAAAAACCCATGTCATCGGCCAGAATAATGATGATATTCGGTTTTTTGCTGACAGGAGTCTGGCTTAGCAGGAGCCCTGTCACAAAAATCAGCGACAAATTGAGGAGGCGTTTCCGTATCATAGAGGTCAGGTTTGTTTCTGGTTGGGAATATAAGCTTCTGTTTCCAGTATTTTATCCTGTGCTGTCCTGCCGCTTTTGTAGTTCGGGCTACATCTCTCTATTCTGTATTCAATCACCCTAGGGCAGTAATCAGCTTATCAGCCTCCGGAAGGGCATTTTCATTAGAATAATTCCCGCTTCTTTGCATTCATTGGCATACCCGACACTACAGGATAATAGGGTCAGGAGGCTGCTTTAACTTAGGTACACATTGCTGGCATTGTACCTCAGGTGCCACCAAGCACTATAACATTTTCGACCATTAATCATGTTAAGCATGCTCCAGCTACGCGCCCTGTACCCTTTCGGTTTTAAAGTGATGCGGCATCAGACTACCCTCTCCGGCTGCCTTTTAAACCTGCTCCTGCTGCTCATATCACCTACTGTTATTGCCCAGGCACAAACTAGTACAACCCCTGCTCCCGGCATTGATTTTTCGTATGCAGGTTACGGCGGCGGTGGCACGGCTTTACCCACTGTGCCAACCATACTAACGGTAAAGCCCACTGGTAGCGACGATACTCGCCTGCTTCAGGCAGCTTTAAACCATTTAGCCACCCTGCCAGCAGGCAAGAATGGAATGCGCGGTGCTCTGCTGTTAGCGCCGGGCCGTTTTTTAGTGCAGGGGCAATTGCACGTACAAGGTAGTGGCATTGTGCTGAGAGGCAGCAAAGACAATAGCACCACTCTGGTTGCTACAGGCCAATCCAGACGCACCCTTTTAGAGGTTGGCTCCCCCCAAGTGGCAACAGGCGAAGCTTCTATACAAGTAACCGACAAGTTCGTACCGGCCGGTAGCAGGCACCTGACGCTTGCGCATACCAACGATCTTAAAGTAGGAGACAAAATTACCGTTACCCGCCCCAGCACCCGGGAATGGATATCGGCATTGGGCATGGATACCCTTAAAGGAACCTTTGCAGACCTCCGCTTCCACTGGACTCCAGGCTCCCGTAACCTGATCTGGGACCGCACCATTACAGCCATCAATCAAAACCAGGTCACGCTCGATGCTCCCATTACCACAGCATTGGAGCAGCGCTATGGCGGCGGCACCATCACTAAACTTACACAGCACCTGCCCCTGCAACAAATTGGTATAGAGCATCTGGTTATTGAAAGCGAATTCAACAAGGCAAACCCTAAAGACGAGGAGCACGCCTGGTACGGCATCCTGTTAGATAATGTAGAAGACGCCTGGGTACAGCAGGTAACAACACGCCACCTGGTAAGTTCTGCCGTACGCGTGGGGCCACGAGCCAGGCGGGTAACCGTAGAGAACTGCCGTAACGAACGCCCCGTGTCGGAAGAAGGAGGTTACCGCCGCCAGAGCTTTCTGGTAGAAGGGCAACAGGTACTGGTGCAAAACTGCACCGCCGACTCTGGTTTAAACGATTTTGCCATCGGATTTACCGCTGCAGGACCCAACGTGTTCCGCAACTGCACCGCCACCAATGCCCTCGGGGCCAGCGGCTCTTACGAAAGCTGGGCATCGGGGGTACTTTACGATAATGTTAAAATAGAAGGAGCCGCCCTCCGCCTGACCTACGATGCTAACAGAGCACAGGCAGGAGGATGGACAGCAGCCAATGCCATAATCTGGAACTGCACCGCCACAGACATAGCAGCAAAAGGCCCCGCTGATGCTCCGAACCAGGTGGTGCAGGCAAAAGGATCGCTTTTTCAGCAACAGCTCCAACAAAGACTGGGGCCTGAAACTAACCTGCCCGGCACATCACCTGCCGCTCCTGCGCCTGTCCGGGAGTTTACCCTGAAAGATTTACCCGCCTCCCCGCCTGTTGCTACTCCTGCAACAGCACCACTCCAACTGATAAACGGGCGCTTTGTGATCGGGAATAAAACGTTATGGGGTGGCGCCGTGAACGACGCGTGGTGGTTAGGGCAGACCTCTCCGGCCAGTGCCTTAGATGCCGGCATCAGCATTACACGGTTTGTTCCTGGCAAAACAGGTGCTGGTTTAACAGAAAACTTACCCGAACTGGCAGCAAAAGTAACAGCACAGGGCACACCTTTTTACCAAAGCGGCCCCGCTATCTGGTACGACCGTCGCCGCGATGACCACTCCATTACAGAGCGGCCCGATGCCAACGTGTGGGCAGCCTTTTATGAGCTGCCATGGGCCCGAAGCGGCACTGGCCGCGCCTGGGATGGTCTTAGCCGCTACGACCTCACCCAATACAACCCTTGGTACTTCGAGCGTACCCGTGCCTTTGCTGCCTTGGCCGATCAGGAAGGTTTTGTGCTGTACCACCACCTCTACAACAACCACAACCTACTCGAAACAGCCTCGCACTGGATCGATTTTCCGTGGCGCCCCGAAAACAACATAAACGAAACCGGCATGCAGGTGCCGCCGCTGGAACCTAAAGACCGCATTCATGTGGCCAACCAGTTTTACGACGCTGATAATCCACAGCTGCGTGCGCTGCACCGCCAGTATATTTTTCATGTGCTGGACCAGCTAGGCGAATTCAACAACATTATTTTCGGGTTGAGCTTTCAGTACTCCGGCCCGGCCTCCTTTCAGAAGTTTTTTCAGCAAACGGTGGCGGAATGGGAAAAACAGCACAACCGGCAGGTGCGCCTGGTGCTGGACACGAGCAAAGATGTAACCGATGCCATACTTTCTGCACCGGAACTGGCCAGGCAAGTGGCCGTTATTGACATGCGTTACTGGCATTACCTCCCCGATGGCTCGTTATGGGCACCGGCAGGTGGTCGAAACCTGGCTTTCCGGGAGATGCACCCGAAAGAATTCGGTGACCCTACCACACCTGAAATGGTTTACAAGCAGGTGCGGGAGTACCGGGCACAGTACCCTAACAAAGCCATTGTGGCCTGGCATGCCGGTGCAGGTGCTGTTCCCACCCTAATGGCTGGAGGTGCGCAGGTACTCATGCGCAACCCCACCGCCGGCCACGGCCAAGGCCGTTCCATAGACCGCACTCCACTGGATGTGTTTGTGCAGGAACAGCTGGCAACCCGCCTGATGCACCTGCACCCAACAAATGGTTTGCTTCAAAATGAAACGCAGAACTGGGCTTTAGCTGATAACCAGCAGGAAACGGTGCTGCTATATTCGTTAAGCGGTGAGGTTATAGAGCTGGCTCAAAAGCTGAAAAACAAGCACTATACCGGCACCTGGTTTGATCCCGAGACAGGCAATACCATAACTGCGCAACTACCCAAATTACTAAAAAAAGGAACGGCTGTCGTAAAGCCAGATGTAAAGCCCTGGCTGCTGCTGCTCCGGAAATGATCCGTTCTTTACCGAACTGCTTTGTAGCCGCCTAACACACCTTTTTTTGAGAGCACGAGCTGCCAGAGCTGGTTATTGCGCGCCCTGAAGGAGCCGGCGCTGGAGAGCAGGTAATACTTCCACATGCGGTAGAAACGGTCGCCGTACTCCGCCTGCAGCTCAGGCCAGTGCTGGTCGAAGTTCCTGAACCAGGCCATTAAGGTGTGGTCGTAATCGGGGCCGAAATTATGCAGGTCCTCCACCACAAACACGTGCTCCATGGCGGCTCCGAGCTGTTTCAGAGAAGGCAGCAGGCTATTCGGAAAAATATAAGTGTTGGTAAAAGGATCGGCTGATGTACGGGAAAAGGCATGGCCGATAGTGTGCAGCAGAAACAGGCCATCGTCTTTGAGGCAACGCGCCGCCGTTTGCATATAGGTGCGGTAGTTGCGGTAGCCCACATGCTCTGCCATGCCGATAGATACCACATGGTCGAACTGCTCCTGCACGTCGCGGTAGTCCTGCAGCCGAAGCTCCACGGGGAGCCCCTTGCACAGTTCACGTCCCAGCTCCAATTGCCGTTTAGACACTGTTACGCCTACCACCTCTGCTCCGTAACGTTCTGCCGCAAACCTGGCAAAGCTTCCCCAGCCACAGCCAATATCGAGCACCCGCTGCCCCGGCTTCAGTCCTATTTTGCGGCACACCAGGTCGAGTTTGTGTTCCTGCGCCTCGTCCAGGGAGGTGGCTTCTTTCCAATAACCGCAGCTGTAGACCATGCGCTTGTCGAGCATGTGCTGGTAAAGGTTGTTGCCGATGTCATAATGCCGCTGCGCGTTTCGCGAAGCCTTGCCTTTGGCCTGCATGTTGAGCAGCAGGGCCAGCAGCATGCTAATTTTGGTTTTCCAGCCAAACTGCACGCGTTTGTAAAGGTCGGCCCGCAGCACCCGGAATGCAAACTCGTCTATACGTGCGCAATCCCACCAGCCATCCATGTACGATTCGCCCAGTCCCAGCGTACCCTGTCGCAGTACCCGCCCGTAAAACCGGTCGTCGTGCACCTGCAGGTCCCAGGGGTCGGGGCCGTTCATTTTTACATCGGCGCTTGCTAAAATAGAACTGACGTTTTGCCGGAGTTGCTGGGTTTTCATGAGCTTCTAAACATAAAGCGGGTGAAAAAAACAGTTTCGCCTTATCGGACTTAATTCAAAACCAAAACAGTCTGCTGCAGATACAGGCATTAGAAATAGTCAAACTTAAAACTGGAAATGATGCGCAGCGGCTTATAGTTTGGTTTTTTCGCTGTGCCTAAAATTCAGAAATCAAATTATTTGTGCACTTAGTTTTCTCCAATTTGATTTATAAAATAACTTTTTGCCTGACAACCTGCAAGGAAAGCAAAGCACAGACCTCACTCTAACTCAAAACTTTGTAGCAAAGGCACTTGCCTTATTTTGAGTACGCAAATTTTTTATAGAAGATAACCTATCATTATATATTGGCATGAAAGTACAGGCAAGCGTGGAGCAGGTGATTGCTAAACCAGTGGCGGCCATTTGAGGCAGTGGTAAAGTCGGGCTTCTTTATTACGTCTGGCAGCGGCAGCTTACAGGCTGGCAAGAGCATTACCTGAACGTTTGCCGATGTTGGTGCCATACTTCTCATACAGGTAGAAAGCCTGCAACACAACAAGGAGATTGTTTTTACCTGGTCTGCCACCGGAAAAGAAACAACTGTGACCATGCAGTTCGAATCGCTATCAGGTTCGTCGGGTGTAATGCGGATTACAGAAAATGAGTGGGAACCAGACGAAGCTGGTATAGCGGCGGCACTACAACAAACCCAGGGCTGGACCGACATGCTGCTCTGCCTGAAGGCTTACCTTATGTTCGGCATCAACCTCAGAACTGCCTGAGCTAATGCTTCAGCGGCTTTGTTGCCAACGTATGGTTATCGGCAATTCTGCTAATAAAAATGCCCTTCCGGAGGCTTTTAATAGATTTTAGATACTAGACTTTAGGTGTTAGATTTTTTCTAAAAATGGTTCTTGCTCTTTCTTCTGCTTTGCCCAGACACTCATAAGAGCTCCCCACGCTGCGAGGTCTTCCTGCTCCTTCTTCTGTTAACCATTCAGCAATTTAACAATTTAACAATTCTACTTATTATTCGAATGAAAATGGCCTTCTGGAGGTATTCTTCACCTTAATGAGTCAAGGGTTCCGGAGTTATTTTTAGATTGATACAGGACCTTGTTTCCTTGAAAATGCAGGAATTGGCATTATCTGAAAATTATTTCTAGTTTAGCGGCTCTACCATACCATAACCTCCCACTCCTCCCCTATGACTGAGATTCAACTGGAGCAACTGAAATACCCTGTAGGAAAATGGCAGAAACCGGAGACCATTACTCTGGAACAACTGAAGCAATACATTGCCACCATCGCCCTCTTCCCCGATAAACTGCGCAAGCAGGTGGCACTGCTCAACCAGGGGCAACTCGACACACCTTACCGCCCCGGTGGCTGGTCTGTACGGCAAGTGGTGCACCATTGCGCCGACAGTCACCTCAATAGCTTTATTCGGTTTAAGCTGGCCCTCACCGAAGATAAACCTACCGTAAAGCCTTATGATGAAGAAAGATGGGCGGAGCTGCCAGATGCCAAAACAATGCCGGTAGAGCCTTCGCTCCTGCTGCTCGATGGCTTACACGCCCGGTGGACTCACCTGCTCACTAACCTCCAGCCCGAACAATTTGCCTACAGCTTTGTGCATCCGCAGCAGCAACGCAACATGCGCCTCGACGAAATCCTTTGCCTCTACGACTGGCATTGCCGCCATCACCTGGCTCATATCACTACCTTAAAACTGAGTCAGGACTGGGCGTAAGTAGGTGCAGCAAAAAGTTATGAGGCTCTTCCACCTTGACCAGAATGGAATCGTGGATTGTACGTAGCGGCACCTGCACAACCAAATTCTGCTAATAAAAAGGCCCTTCCGGAGCTATTTTTAGGGTAGTAGCACTCAGGGGCAAATTGTATTAGAGAACAAATACTACAGCCACAAGTAAAGGCACAATCCTTCCCTCTGGTTACCAGTGCAATTGCTTTATTACTCCAGAAAAAAGTGTAGTTGCTACATACCTAACTCAAAGCCTGTTTTCCGTATACCTTTTCTGTAATCATAGTTTACAGCTAACCAAAGAAGCTGCTTTTACTAAAAGGAATTATGAAGAGAAGGCGTTTAAACAGAACTTTTGCTTTGGTAGGAGCGCTCGTGTTGCTGCTCCTGGTGGTTAGGCTAGCGCTGCCTGGCATCGTAAAGCGATACATAAACAGAACACTCAACGAGCTGCCAGGCTACAATGGCTACGTAGAAGACATAGACCTGCACCTGTACCGGGGAGCTTATACCATAGACGGCCTGCACCTGGTCGAAGAAAAGGGTAACCCAAAGTATCCTTTCCTTCAAATAAAAAGAACCGATTTATCAGTGGAGTGGCGATCGCTGTTCAAAGGCAAAGTGGTGAGTGAAATCGTTATGTTTCAGCCGGAGCTCAACTTTGTAGAGGCACCAGCCGACACAGCCAACGAACCGACCCGTCAGCACTGGACGGAGGTAGTGAAAGACCTGATGCCCATTACCATTAACCGGCTGGAAGTAAACCAGGGCCGAATTGCCTACCTCGATTTTGGCGCCAGCCCCGATATAAACCTGTTTATGGAAGAACTGCAACTGGTGGCTCTGAACCTGGCTAATGTAGAGGCAGCGGGACAGGAGCTTCCTTCCGATATCCGGTTCTCAGGTCGCTCTATTGGCGGAGGCCGGTTAAATGGCCAGATGAAAGCTAATGCGTTAAAAGAAATACCAGACTTCGACCTGAAAATGGAGCTCACGAAAGTAGACCTCCCGGCTGTGAACAGCTTTATTGAGGCCTATGGTAAGTTTGATGTGGAACGCGGCACCCTCGACATGTACAGCGAACTAAAGCTTACCGACGGACAGCTGGATGGTTATATGAAGCCATTTCTTGAAAATGTAAAGGTGCTGGACTGGAAAAAAGACAAAGAAGAAGGAGGCATTTTCAGGGCTGCCTGGGAAGCCATAGCTGGCCTTTTCGCCGAAGCAGCAGAAAACCAGCCACGCGACCAGATCGCCACTAAAGTACCGATCAAAGGCGATATTTCTAAAATGGATACTGACTTATCGTCTACCATATTCAACGTTTTGCGCCATGCCTTTATCAGAGCGTTTAACAAAGGCCTGGAAGGATCTGCCCCTGCCGAAGAATAAGTAGCAGCGCAAACACGATGAGTTTTGTTTGAACAGGCAAAAGACTTTCGAGCCGCGGCCTCCACTGCTAGAATCAGGAGCTATTTTTTTGTTACTTTGCCCGACCAGAGAGCCTATAGGCCCTGCAGGCATACTCTACAACATTACCTGAAAAACAGAAAAACAAAGGCGTACCCGATGGAAGAGCAAAAAAATAACCCTTTACACGGCATCACATTAGAACAGATACTGGTGCAGCTGGTAGATTACTATGGATGGGATGAGTTGGGTTATAAAATCAACATCAACAGCTTTAAAAACAACCCCAGCATAAAATCGAGCCTTACGTTTTTGCGCAAAACGCCCTGGGCGCGCCAGAAAGTAGAAGAACTTTACATTAAAACTATCGCCAGAAAAAAATAGCCTGCACAAACGGGCCAGATTCCATCCGCATGAAAGACTACAAAAAATATTACATTCTGCCAGCCTCTCCCGAAGAGGTTTACACTGCCTTAACTAACCCAATAACCATACAACTCTGGACAGGCGATAAAGCTGAGATGTCGACAGAACCCGGCTCGGAATTTTCGTTGTTCGATGGCGACATAGTGGGCAAGAACCTGGAGTTCGAAGAAAACAAGAAGCTGGTGCAGGAGTGGTACTTCGGGGAGCAATCAGAGCCTTCTATTGTTACCATTAAGCTGCACCCGCACAAGTCTGGCACGTCTGCCGAACTCCGGCACACCAACATTCCGGACGAAGCTTTTGACGACATAACGGAAGGCTGGGACAACAGCTATTTTGCCGCTCTCATAGAATTTTACGAGGACTAGCTTCCAATTCTACAGTTCGTCTTATTGTCCTGGTTTTCCGGCTAGAATTCTAACCTTTTCTTAATTTAGAGGAATGAAACCAACGTTTTTATTCCTCTTTATTTTCTTTTTGGCTGCCTCACTCCCGCTCCACGCACAGCCCGATACTATCGCCAAGGCAGACTCAGCCAAAAGCACTGTTTTTGGTAGTTACCTGATCTTGCCACTTGAGTTTCCGGTTATCAGCAATGGCTCCATGAACGCTGAATTGGGCAGGTTGGGCTACCCTGGTTTTAAGTACCCGGTGGCTGCTGTGGGTTTTGGCCTGCAGCTCTACACCAACCGCGTTATTACCACTTTCTCTTACAACAAAACCACCCGCAAAGACGACAACGACTTTTTCCGGCACGAGGTAGAGTACAGAGCCACTTCCTTCAGTTTCGGGTACGACCTGCTGCGGCACTACCAGTTTTCGTTGTACCCCTATGTTGGCTACAAAGGCACTGGGCTCAATTACCTGTACCAGGAGAAACCGCAGGAAGTGTGGTCGTTTGAAGACTACCTGAAAGCCAACACAAACTCAAAAGAAATCACGAACTCCCAGGCAAATTTAGATCTGGGACTAGGCTGGTCGTTTCAGACGTTTTATCTGCTCAACCTGAAAGCCGGTTACCTGGTGCCCCTCGAAAAGCAAACCTGGAAAATAAACAACAATAAGGACCTGCTGCGCCACTCCCCCCAAGTAAATTACAAATTCTATTTCACGGTTTCTATAGGCCTCGGCAACATTACCCAGGAGAAGCAGAAAAAAACCCGCTCAGTTATACAAGAGCAAGAAAACGAAACCCTGCTACAACAGATATAAGTTGGCTTGACTACGCCTAATTAAAAATTAGAAATTAAAAATAATAGTTGGCTTGCAATGGAACCCTATATCAGTTTTACCCTGTGTCTTGTGTTCTTGAAACAGCTTCCGGAAGGCCTTTTTCATTAGAAGAATTTGAGCGGTGTAAAAGCTGCCTCATCATTTAAAATGGTAGTGCGGCAGTGAGCTACAGGAAAAATACCTTTGCCAGGTGCACCCGTTGACAATTTTTTGTTTGAGCGTTCAGCGAGTGGGGGTGCAGGGGCCCCCTTTGGACAAAATTGTCTTGATTTTTTTTGTTCTTTTTGTATCAAGACAAAAAGAACAAAGACACCAGCAATAAAACAGCTTCACGCCGCTGTCACAGCAGGAAAAGCCACAATGCGAANGAGTGGGGGTGCAGGGGCCCCCTTTGGACAAAATTGTCTTGATTTTTTTTGTTCTTTTTGTATCAAGACAAAAAGAACAAAGACACCAGCAATAAAACAGCTTCACGCCGCTGTCACAGCAGGAAAAGCCACAATGCGAACTTAGACCAAACCACCTTTAGCCGCTGCTGAAGAATCTCGCCCACAAGATCTTTACAAGATGACAAAGAAGAGGAGTTGCATCTCGCCTACAAGATCCTTTCAGAATGACAAAAAGGCCAGCTCCTGCACCTGTAATTTCTCTCTATCTTTGTGCAGCAGTTCCAGCTGCATAACAAAAAACTAACAACGTATGCCAGTTACCACCCCCGCTCCAGTGCTTGCCTTAAATAACATTACAGTCCGTTACCTGAACCACACGCTTTTCAGCAACCTGACTTTCCGGATAAACAAAGGAGAACATTGGGCGCTGGTAGGCGAAAGCGGCTCCGGCAAAACCAGCCTGTTGCAGACTATTGCCGGCAAATACAATGTAGTAAGCGGCAGTGTGCAACATGTGTACTATGAAGAGTACCTGCAGCAGTTTCCGCAACATGGCAAAGTGTTTACGCACCACAACCTGGTGGCAGAGGTGGCACAGAAACACAACTTCAAAAACTTATCGTCTAACATTACTGAGTTTTATTACCAGCAACGGTACCATGCCGCCGACTCAGAAGATGCTCCTACCGTAGCCACCTACCTGGCAGGCATAGAAGCACCGGCAGAGGCCGAAAGCAGCTGGACAGTCGAAACAGTTATCAGCACTTTTAAGCTGGAGATGCTCCTGGACAAGCAACTGATAAAGCTCTCGAACGGCGAAACAAAACGGCTGTTGCTGTCGGCTGCCCTGCTCCGGCACCCCCGCCTCCTGCTGCTGGATAACCCGCTCACCGGGCTCGACGTGCAGACGCGGGCAGACTTTAACGAGCTTATCCGGCAGATAACTGCATCGGGCATTACAGTGATAATGGCTACCTCTCCTACCGAAGTTCCGGAGGCCCTTACGCATGTCGCCATACTTGAGAAGGGTGCCATCATAAAACAAGTGCCTCTTGTAGATTTCGAACCGGCACAAGTACATCTTGCTCCTGCCTTTGCTCCAAACCTGGAAGAACTGCAGGCGCTCCTCTCACACAAAGAAGCTACCCCTTACGACACCATTGTTAAAATGGACCACGTTTCTATTTCGTATGGGCAGAAGGCAGTGCTGAACAACATTAACTGGCATGTGCGCCAGGGAGAGCGCTGGGCGCTGCTGGGCCATAACGGAGCCGGTAAAACTACTTTGTTGAGCCTCATAAACGGAGATAACCCGCAGTCGTATGCGCAAAAACTGGTGCTCTTCGACCGCAAACGCGGAAGTGGAGAATCGATCTGGGACATCCGGAAAAAAATAGGCTTTGTGTCGCCGGAGATGTACCAGTATTTCCCGAACCACAACACCTGCCTGGAGGTAGTAGAATCCGGCTACTACGATACATTAGGGCTTTTCAGGGCTAGTGAGGCGCCTCATGCATCCATTGCTTTGCGCTGGATGCAGCTCCTCGAAATTGAGCAGGAGGCCAACCAGCTGCTAAAAGACGTATCGGCCAGTACACAGCGCCTTTGCCTGCTGGCCCGGGCACTGATCAAAAACCCACCCCTGCTGATACTGGATGAGCCCTGCCAGGGCCTGGACCAACACCAGCAGGAGCAGTTCAAGCAGCTCCTCGATGCCATTTGTCAGCAAAGTAGCACCACCCTTATTTATGTAACGCATTACCAACAGGAAATTCCGGAAAGTGTAAACCAGGTACTACACCTGCAAAACGGTGTGGTCGTTAGCTGACTTGAGTAAGGAAATAATTTTATCAGCCATATCTTTTGAAGATTGCATCTTTCGTGACTGCTGCAGCTGTGCTGATCTGCTTGTTCTTACTCCTGATTTTTTTCTAAAGTTTAACTTTGCTTATCAAAGATCAGCCTTTATATTAGGCTATAGACAGGTCCCGCTCCCGAAAAAGGCTGGACTTTAACCTCAATTTTGTTTATAATTGTACTGGCTTTAGGGGTGTTCCTTTTATGGAACTGAGAAAATACCCTTTGTACCTGATCCGGATTATACCGGCGTAGGGAAAAGCAGGCATGGCACTAATAGCCATCTTTCCTTTTCATTTCTCCCAACCCCGGAGACACTCCTTAGCCACTTGTTTTACTTAACAACTACACGCTATGAAGGACAGGCTCTGGAATACCATACAAGCTGTGCGGGAAAATGCGCCGCTGGTACACAATATCACGAACTATGTGGTAATGAACAATACGGCCAATGCTTTGCTGGCTGCAGGCGCTTCGCCGGTAATGGCTCATGCCCACTCCGAAATAGAAGCCATGACAGGCATAGCAGGTGCTCTGGTGGTGAACATCGGCACCCTGGATGAATATTGGGTAGAGAGCATGAGGCGTGCCGTAAAACAGGCAGAAAGCCTGCACAAGCCCTGGGTACTCGACCCTGTGGGAGCTGGCGCTACTCCTTACCGCAATAGGGTGCTGGAGGAGCTACTTCAATATAAACCAACCGTTATCCGTGGAAACGCCTCCGAAATTCTGGCACTGGCCAGCATGGGCACCGGTACAAAAGGCGTAGACAGTACAAACCAGAGTTCCGAAGCATTGGAGGCTGCCCTGGCTCTTAGTCAGCGTATAGGTGCGGTGGTTTGCGTTTCGGGTGCGGAGGACCTGGTAGTGCAACAGGAGCAGCACCTCTTGCTAGCTAATGGGCACCCACTCATGGCCCGGATTACCGGCATGGGTTGCACCGCCACCGCCCTTATTGCCGCCTGCTGCGCCGTAACTCCTGACCAAGCCTTACAAGCCACAGCCGCCGCCATGGCCCTCATGGGAGTGGCAGGCGAAATGGCAGCAGAAAAAGCGGCTGGCCCCGGCACACTGCAACTGCACTTTCTCGACATGCTGCACACTATATCAGAAAACGATTTTATGCAGCGACTAAAGCTGGAACAACGACATGAAGCCCTTTAACTACAGGCTGTACCTAGTAACTGATGAAGCCGCCTGCCTGGGTCGCGACCTGGTAGAGGTAGTGGAAGCAGCTGTACAGGGAGGCGTAGACCTGGTGCAGCTTCGTGAAAAGCACCTTTCTGATGCAGCGTATCTGGCCAAAGGCTTGCGGCTGAGAGAAATGCTCGACCGCTACAACGTGCCCCTGATTATTAATGATAACCTGAAAGTAGCCGTGCAATGTGGCGCAGCCGGCATTCATGTGGGCAACTCCGATATTCCCCCAACCGACATCCTGAAGCGCTGGACCGATTGCGGCACGCTTGGCTACTCCCTAGAACTTGAGGAACACCTGCAAAGCCCAAGCGCCAAACTTGCCGATTACCTGGCACTGAGCCCTGTGTTCTCCACTCCCACCAAAACCAACACCGTTACTGAATGGGGGCTGGAAGGAATCAGCAGAATCAGGAGCCTTACCAGTAAACCACTGGTTGCCATAGGGCGGGTGAGCGCTGCCAATGCCGGCGATATGGTTAAAGCTGGAGCCGATTGCCTGGCCGTGATATCGGCCATATGCTCCGCTCCCCACCCTGCTCATGCTGCCGAAGAGTTAAGAAACGAAATAGAGAAATACAGTACCTCCTATGGAAAGATATAAATATCCGGCCGTGCTTACCATTGCCGGATCCGATAGCGGTGGTGGAGCCGGCATTCAAGCCGACTTAAAAACCTTTTCGGCCCTCGGCTGCTTTGGCACCTCTGCTATTACGGCTATTACAGTGCAAAATACCCAGGGGGTAACCGGTATCCACAGTGTGCCGCCAGAGGTAGTGCAGGCGCAGATAAAAGTGGTAATGGACGACATTAAGCCTACAGCCATTAAAATTGGCATGGTGCACAGTCTGGAGCTGGTTCAGGTCATTGCGGCTACTTTACAAGCGTACCCCAACGTGCCTATAATATTAGACCCTGTGATGGTAGCTACCAGCGGCGACAAACTTATTCGTGACGAAACCATTGAGGTGTTAAAGCAGCAGCTTTTCCCCTTGGCAGAGGTTGTAACTCCTAACCTGGATGAAGCTGCTATTCTAGCACAAATGGAAATTAATCATCTGGACCAGATGAAAGAGGCAGCAGAAAAAATACTCCAAACAGGATGTCAGTCGGTGCTGCTGAAGGGGGGGCACCTAAAAGGGCCGCAGTTGTACGATGTTTTTCTGCAAAAGCACAGGCAGGCACAAATCTTTCCATCAGATCACATACACACGCACAACACACACGGCACAGGCTGCACACTTTCTTCGGCCATTGCGGCTTTCAGGGCGCAGGGCGTGCCTGTAACAGAAGCTATCGGCAAGGCTAAAGCATATGTGCACCAAGCCATTCTGCAGGGCAAAGATGTAAAAACCGGAGAAGGACACGGACCATTAAATCATTTTTTTGAACCTCTGAAACTACATAAACATGAGCTGGAGTAATACAGCCTGGCAAGCAGGCGAAAACACCTATTCTCACATTATCTCGATGCCTTTTATCAAGGAACTGATTGCCGGTACGCTCCCGCAGGAAAAGTTCGCTTTTTACCTGGGCCAGGACTCGCTGTACCTTACGCAGTTTGGAAAAGCCCTTTCCCTGATTTCCGGAAGGGCTTACCAGGCAGAACATGTGCTGGAGTTCGCCCGCTTTGCCGAGGGAGCCATTGTAGTGGAACGTGCTTTACATGCCGGATACTTTCAGAAATATGGCTTAACTGAGGCACCTGCTATGTCGCCGACCTGCCAGCACTATACCAGCTACTTGCTCAGCTGCGCCTCGTTGGCACAGGTAGAGGTAGCTATGGCCGCGGTACTCCCCTGCTTCTGGATTTATAAAGCCGTGGGCGATTACATCTATAGCCAGCCACAGGTAGACGACAACCCTTACCAGGATTGGATAAATACTTACGCTGGCGAAGAGTTCGGGGCCATTGTACAACGCGCCATCAACATCTGCAACCAAGTGGCGACCACCTGTGCCACTGCTCAACAGCAAGCTATGACGGAGGCCTATGCCACAGCCTCTAAACTAGAATGGATGTTCTGGGATAGCGCCTGGCGACTGGAAAAGTGGCCGGTGTAGCCTTCTTGCATTTTACCTGGTGCCAGTAATTGTGCTGTGCTGCTAAAAATGCATGGCAGCTGGAAAATACAAATCAATCACCTCTGACCGGCCGGTCATCCTGAGCTTGTCGAAAGACCTTTCAAGGATCAGCATGAGAATAGCCAATGCTACTCTCAAACTTGCTGTACAAGATAGTTTCCTCGGCAAGCTCGGAATAACGCAACTTTACACTCTTGACCTGACGGCTTTCGTACTAAGACAAAAAGAACTAAGACTTCAGTACTACAATAGCTTCACGCCACTGTCACAGCTTTAGCAGAAAATTCCAAACTTAAACCAAAAGCTATCATTGCTTCTGCGTCTTTCCCACAAAATCCATTAAGGATGGCAATAAACCAAAACGGGCAAACACCTCCAACAGCAAAACCACACAGACTAAATTCTGCTAATAAAATTGGCCTTCCGGAGGCTAAAATCGCCACAAGCCTTACAGGCTTAAGGTTTATTAGACTCTCTACAGAAGGATTATTTAACAATGTCCCTAAAGGTCTGACAGCTAAAAATGCATCCGGAAGGCCGTTTTCATTAGAAAAATTCAGGAAAGGCTTCGGAGCAGCAAACAAATAACCTTCCGTTTAAATTGAATCTGTAACTAAAGTTGTATTACAAAACAAATAGAGCCGCAACACAATCTTATTCCAAAAACAGCATAAGACCATTTCTGCTTCTCCTACTAAAAAAAAGCTTGCTGCCACTGCTCTTCTCCAGCTTTCTCCCTGAAAACATTATAGCTGTTTTACGTTAGATAACTCATCAAACGAGATTGATATACACTATATGAGCTATACCTACAGGCAACTTTGCCTTTTTGTACTTCTTTCAGTTACCGGATTTGGCTGTGCCAAGAAGAACTTTTTTTCTGAATCTCCGATCGTGGGCGAATCGCAGCTGCAGCGTTTAAAAACGGCAACACCAGGCACCGTTGATAGTGTTACGCTGCAAGCCGGCAGCCACTATAAGCGTGGCGGCTTCCATACCTTTTTCTGGGGAAAGCACTACCGCGATGCCTGGACTGCACCGGTGCAGGTAAAGGTATTTAATATGCATGAAACCAAAGGCGGCCTCGAAATCGAAAAACTGGGTGGCGGTATGCAAACCACCAGCCTGACCCTGGTGGACCAGGATGGCTTTTCGTATGCGCTTCGTTCCCTTGATAAAGACCCGCTGGAGGTACTGCCAAAATTCTGGCAAAAAACGTTTGTAGCCAATGTCATCCGCAATCAAACTTCTGCCCTTAACCCCTATGGGGCGCTTGTACTGCCTGGCATGGCCGAGGCTGCAGGCATACCTCACTCAAATCCTGAGCTTGTGTATGTGCTTCCAACCGACACCACCTTTGGCGAGTACAACGATCAGTTTCAGGACAGGCTTTTTATGATTGAAGAGAAATACACCGATGACAACTCCATTACCGATGACCTGGCAGATGCCGAAGATATTGTCTCTTCTAAAAAAATGCTGAAGAAACGCTTTGGCAAAGATTCTCATTTTATAGATCAGCGGGCCTTTGCCAAAGCGCGCCTCTTCGACCTGCTGATAAACGACTGGGACAGGCACGAAGGGCAGTGGAACTGGGCCCAATACAAAGAAGACGGGGAAACTGTTTATCGTCCTATTCCAAAAGACCGCGACAATGCTTTCTACCAGTTCGACGACGGAGTAATTACCTGGCTTTTCAGCAGGAAATGGGCCATAAGAAAATTTGAGTCTTTTGATGCTACTTACAAAGACGTATATGCCCTTACAATAAATTCACAATTTATAGATCAGCGGGCGCTTGCAGCGCTTACCTCCAACGATTTTGCCGAACTGGCCAAAGAGTTGCAAGCGGCTATTACCGACCAGGTAATTGAGAAGGCTGTGCGACAGTTCCCGGATTCTGTTTATAAATTATTGGGCGAAAGCACCATCAGTAAGCTAAAAAGCAGACGCGATAAACTACCGGAAGCAGCACAGGAGTTTTATCGTATTTTGGCCCGAGAACCTCTGATTGTGGGTACCGATGAAGAAGATATCTTTGAAGTAAAACGGCTCAACAACGAAGAAACATCCGTTAAAGTTTTGCGCGGCTCCGATAAAAAGCAGGTGTACCACCGCGTGTTTAACCGAAAGGAAACAGACCAAATTACCATTTATGGTCTGGCCGAAGATGATAAATTTAAAGTAAGCGGTGAAGTAAACAAAGGCATAAAAGTAGTGATAGTAGGCGGCCGTGGCGAAGATGAAATGAAAGACACGTCGCAAGTGAAAAGTTGGGGCCGCAAAACCGTAATTTACGATACCAAAAGAGGCACTGAACTAGAGGCTGGTCCTGAAACAAAAGATAAAAGAACGAAGGATGTACGGGTCCACGCTTTCGACCGCGAAGGTTTCTGAGCCAAGGCTGCCATCATATAAACAAACCTAATGGGGTAGCTGGCTATTAACTGCTTACCCTGATTCACTTTACAAGACACCCACTTGAACAGAATTTACCCTTACCGCTTCTTACTGCTGTTACTATTATTCTCTTGCAGTGAACGTTTCAGCCACTCGGTGCAGCAAGTACCATTACCCACTGATCAGTCTGATGCCACTGCGCCACCCACATACAGCGACAGCACCCTCGTATTGGCAGCAGGCAAGCATTACCAGCGTAGTCGCCTGCACACATTTTTCTATGGCAGCCACTACCGCAAAGCCTGGACGACTCCGGTTACCATACCCGTGCTCGACATAGGCACCGCCAAAGGAGGCCTTACCCCGGTAAAGCAGGGAGGCAGCCGGCAAACCCTAAACCTCCGCTTACAAGACTCGCTCGGCACCGAGTATGTGCTCAGGTCTGTGGACAAAGAGCCGGCCAGTGCTTTACCAGAAAAATGGCAGAAAAGCTATGTAGCCAATATTATTCGCGATGCAACCTCGGCCACACACCCCTATGCTGCTTTAACGTTGCCTCCCATGGCAGCGGCAGTTGGCATTTATCATGTGGTGCCTGAGCTGGTATATGTGCCCCACGACCCCATGTTGGGTGAACATCTGCCAAATATTGGCGGCATGGTGGCCATGCTCGAAAAACGCCCTGCCGGTAACCAAAAGCACGACCCGCTAATGGGTAACGCCAAGAAGGTAAAAAGCACGCGTTCCATGCTCGAAGACCGCCTGCTGGATAACGACACGCAAGTAGATGCGCGTTACTTTTTGCGCGCCCGCCTCTTCGATATGCTTATCGGAGACTGGAGCAGGCACGAAGATAACTGGCGCTGGGCACGGTTTAAAACAGAGGAGGGGAATCTTTACAAGGCAGTTCCGCGCGACCGTGACAATGTGTACTATAAGCTAAACGATGCCGTTATTCCCTGGCTGTTTATGCGGCTTGGGGTAAAGCAGCACTTCCAGACGTACCGCAAAAACCTTCGGAAAGTGGAAGACCTGAACCGAAGCGGACGCAACCTGGACGAGATTTTGCTGGCAGGCCTATCGTATAAGGATTGGCAAGAGGTAGCAGACAGCGTGCAGCAGGCCCTGACAGACGAGGTAATTGACCAGGCGTTCCGGCAAATGCCTGACACAATTTACCAGCTAACCGCATCGCGCATCATAGATAAACTTAAGTCCAGGCGAGATCAGCTACCACAAATTGCAAAAGATTACTTCGAAGAAGTTTCTGATAATGCTTTTGTTGTGGGGACCGACAAAAAAGAACTTTTTGAAGTAGAGGTTCTTTCCAGAGAGGAGGTGCGGGTGCGTATGTATAAAATCAGAAAAAAAGATAAAGGCAACCTGCTGCTCTTCGACCGAACCTTTCACTCCGATGTTACAAAAGAGATACAGCTCTTCGGTCTCGACGGTGATGATGAGTTTAAAATTACCGGTAACTTAAAGCCCCGCATCAACATAAAAGTATATGGCGGTGCAGGTGCCGATAGCTACACTGTAGCGGCAGCAGACAGTAAGTTAGGCAAAAAGGTTTACATAGAAGATTCAAAATACCGGAACACGTACCATATCGATAAGAAAACTAAAGTAGTTGTAAATGATACACCTCCGGCCACTATGTTTGATGGCAAAGGCTGGCTCCTGCGCTACTACCTCAACTAACTGCGCATGTTGCGATAAACTCTGAAGCAAGAATCAAGCATAGCAAGAGGGTGTACCAGCTATCAAGACAAGCTATCATGCACCGGCCTTTGCAATCTAAAAACAGCTCCGGAAGGCCATTTTCATTAGAGGAATTTTATTATTGGAGCATCTTGATTTTCTTGTTCTTGTTGTATTAAAATAATAGGAACAAGAAAGCAGGCAATGAAAGCTTCATGCGGCTGTCACAGCAAAAACAGCAGCTATGCAAACTTAAACGACCAAACCAGTAACCATTGCATTTACCGCTCGCCCACAGGATCCTTTCAGGAGGACAAAATGGAAAAAAGGTAGGGAGAAGGCAGCCATAAGTGACTTCAAGGTGCAAAAATGAGTTAAATGATTTCAAAAGAAAAGCTTCTTCTATCGGCCTTGTGGGAACAGAAGAAGAAGCTTACATGAAGGAGGTACAGCAGGTGTACCTTTTACAAAAATGCAGTTATTTTCTATTGGCAATAGTAGCTGTGGCCTGGGCTCCTGCTAAAATAGTAACCTCCGAAAGGTTCACGTGCGCAGGACGCGACACCATAAATGCAATTACCTCGGCAATATCGTCTGCCACCAAAGGGTCTATGCCTTTGTAAACATTGGCTGCCCGCTCTTTGTCGCCTTTAAAGCGCACTTCCGAAAACTCTGTTTGCACCAGCCCCGGGTTCACCTCCGACACCTTAACCCCTTCGTGAATCAGGTCGATGCGCATTGCCTTAGAGAGTGCATCTACTGCATGCTTGGAGGCACAATATACATTGCCGTTGGCATATACTTCTTTGCCAGCAATGGAGCCAATGTTTACGATGTGGCCCTTTTTGCGCTGCACCATCTGTGGTAGCACTTCATGCGTTACGTAGAGTAGTCCTTTCACATTAATGTCGAGCATCGCATCCCAATCCTCAAGAGAACCTTCTTGAATAGGCGATAACCCATGTGCATTGCCAGCATTATTTACCAGCACATCAATCTGCTTCCACTCTTCCGGCAAAGAGGCAATTGCCTCCTTTACCGCCTTTTTCTCACGTACATCAAAGGCCAGGGTAAATACTGGAACAGTTGTAATTTCCTCCTTCAGCTCCTCCAGCCGTTCGGTTCGGCGGCCGGTGGCAATTATTTGGTAACCTAATTTGGCCAGCTGCAGCGCTGTAGCCCTTCCTATGCCAGATGTGGCTCCTGTTACCAGTGCAATTTTACTCATAGGTTATTCAAAGAAAAGAATCAGCGAAACATTATGATTGGTTAGGCGCTGTATGCTGCGGCTATATACATTATTATCGCGTATGTGCTGGTTTAAGAGACCGTGCGAAAAGCGCAATTCGGGAGCAAACTTAAAGTACGGATAAAAAATATCCAGCCCAACTCCGTACTCCAGCGCCAGGTCAAACTTCTCTGTGCGTAAGCCATCGCCGGAGGCATTGTCTTTATCGCTGTTCAGGTCTATGCCCGGTTTAACTCCACCTACAAAGTACATACGGTAGTTGGTTCTTCTTTTAGACTTGTATTGCAGCAGCACCGGTAATTCTACCATGGTGGAGCTGATGGTAACATCGGTTGTGCCTCTGGTGCCATCGTCCTGCGACATGTTTGCGTACTCAATGGTGCGGCCGTAGAAACCAACGCCAGGCGTAAATCTGAAATCGAGGTATTCTGCCAGTCCTACGTTTAAAACCAGCCCGGTGTAGAAGCCGGGTGAGGTACGGGTATTTACCGTCATAGGAGAGCTGGCATCGAGTTGATTCACATACTCCTGTGAGTGCTCCAGGTTAAACTTAGTTAGCGGAACAGCAAGATAAAAGCCATAATGCACCCGCTTCTCATCGTAATTTGGCTTATTTTCCTGCGATATTTTTTTCTGAGCCGATGCCATACCACCACTTAGCAGCATGGCAGAAAACGCTGCAAAAACTATTTTTTTCCTGTGTAAATGGAGCTTATTCCAAAAGTAAGAGAATGCCATTGTGTTGATTTAAATCCAACTTGCTGATAAATACTGATAAATTCCTGACCATCAGGGAATGCCTGCACCGACTCTGGCAGATAGGTGTAAGCAGCCCGGTCCTTTGAAACGAACTTACCTACTACCGGTAGTATATTTTTAAAATAAAATTGATAGAGCTGTTTCATCGGGAATGCTTTCGGCTTAGAGAACTCAAGCACCACAGCCGTTCCTCCAGGCTTCAGCACGCGGTGCATTTCTGAGAGGCCCTTAGCCAGGTTCTCGAAATTCCGCACACCAAAAGCCACTGTTATGGCATCAAAGGTATTATCCTCGAAAGGAAGTGCTTCGGAATCGCCGTAGAGCAATTCTATTTTATGCTGCAGCCCCTTCCGCTTAATCTTTTCTCTACCTACAGCCATCATTCCTTCTGATATGTCAACCCCAATGATATTATCTGGTTGCAGGCTAAGCGCCTCCAGAGCAAAATCGCCGGTACCAGTGGCAATATCGAGTATCAGTTTAGGTTTGGAGGGAGCCAACAGTTTTACTGCCTTTTTCCGCCAGATGATGTCTATACCAGCACTGAGAAAATGATTTAGAAAATCGTATTTGCCGGCAATGTTGTTAAACATTTGGGCTACCTGCGACTTTTTATTTTCGTTCTGGTCTTTGTAAGGAACTACCGCCATTTAACTATATAAAAATAAAACTCAGGCAAAAATACTGTTCCTTTACCTATAATTCATGTATTATTTGGGAAAATATAAAAAAAACAGGCCGGGCGATTGCCCGGCCTGTTTTGCCTCCTGCTCCATGTGAAGCAGCACGAAAAGTTATATATCGCTTATAAATCAGGATTGGTGTTTTCCTGCTGTCTTGGTATCACTTTGAACTCAGTTCTTCTGTTCAGCTGCATGTTTTCGGCAGATGTGTTAGGCACTGAAGGACGACGCTCGCCATAGCTCACTGTTACCATACGACGAGGCGAAATGCCTTTCTTCACAAGGTAGTCGTAGGCAGCTTTGGCGCGGTTATCTCCTAAGGTCATGTTATAGGAATCGCTGGCGCGTGAATCGGTGTGGCCGTCTATGCTCAGGTTAATGGTTGGGTTTGCTTTCATTACCTCAGCTATGTTATCTAACTCACGCACAGACTCAGAACGAAGGTCGTACTTGTCGGTATCATAGTAGATATTCTTCATGGCGAAGCGGCTGGCATCTACATCTGCTGCAATCGGTACGTAGAAGTTTTTAATAAATGCGGTTGTGTCATTTAGCACAACTGGCATCTCAACTTCTTCTGTTGCAATTGACTTTCCGTCTTTCAGCACTTCTACTTGGTAAGTACGGCCAGAGAGTACAGAAACTTCGTAGTTGCCGGAGTCTGGTTTGGAAATGTCGCGGTAGCTGATTGCTCTTCTGTCTGCCTGCACACTGTTAAACACAAGCTCTACGCCTGGTATGGCAGAAGTACTGTCGGAGGCAGCAAATACCTGGCCTTGTACACGCAGGTTTCTGATGTAGTTAATGGTATAAATATCTTTTTCACCCACACCACCGATACGGTAAGATGAAAGAAAAGCATAGCTCCCGTCTGGGCTCAGGCGGTAGTATGTGTCATCGTCCGGAGTATTTACAGGGGCACCCAAGTTCACAGGCTTGCTCCATCTTCTGGCAATAGAGTCATACTTAGAAGCGAAGATATCGTAGCCGCCCATGGTGTTATGGCCTCTGGAGCTAAAGTACAAAGTCCCATCGCTGGCTAAGTACGGGCTATCGTCGTCAAACTTAGTGTTAATAGTGTTGCCAATGCTTCTTGGCTTACCCCACTGTCCGTTGCGCTGACGCTGCGCCACATAAATATCGAGGTCCCCGTCTTCAGAGTAGTTGCTGGTAGAAAAATACAGGGTGTTGCCATCTGCCGTAATAAAAGCATCAGACTCAAAACCACGAGTATTAATTGTTGGGCCAATGCTGGTAGGTGTTCCCCAGTTGCCGTCGGCTCCACGCTCAGACACCATAATATCGCCATTGTTCTGCTGGCGGTATAGCAGCATTTTAGTATCGTTGTCGAAAAGCTGGATAGAAGCATCGTGGCCTGTGCTACTAAGAGCACCAGCCAATGATTTTGGTGCGCTCCACTCGCCATTCTCGTCTCTTCTTGACTCGAAAATATCTTCGTAGTACTCACCATCGGCTGCTGACTTGCCACCTGAAGCAGCCGCACTACGCGATGTAAAGAGCAGGTAGTTGTCGTCTGAAGATATTACAGGGCTATGTTCTGAGTAAGAAGTGTTTACTACAGAACCGAGGTTCCGCACAAATACATCTTTCTGATTCGCTACCTCATGTTTGGCATTTTTGCTATGCTGAATGAGCCTTGCCACCTCTTGGCGACGAGCCTGGTCGCGCTTGGAAATTTTAGGAACATAATTCTGATAATGCTGAATAGCCTCGTCGAAGCGGTAGTTAATGTGGTTTACACGCCCCAGCCAATACTCCATTTCACGGTCCAGGTTAGGCCGCAGGCTTTGAGCTTTGTAGATATAGTCAACAGCCTTCTCCTTATCAAAAGTCATGTAACTGATACCAGCACTATAAAGAGCCCGTGCATTATCAGGATCCTTTGCTAGTACTTGCTCATAAAATGGTACGGCTGCTCTATAATTCTCCTTGTCGAAGAATTTATTTCCATTCCGTATAAGTTTTCTGTTGCTTTGGGCATCGGCTGAGTTACCAAAAAGGCAGACCAACGCGAGGAGCAACGAAAACCGTGAGAATGTAGTGGCTAACTTGTTCATGCTGTAAAAGGTTTGTTATAGTTCGGTGGTTTAAAGTGCTTACTACTACTGTGCGTGGTTTTTATTCAACACGCTTCTATACGATAAGTAAAAAGTTATGTATATGAATATCTAGATAAGTTCGTGAAAAATAAAGCTCCTAAACAAGCGACAAATTATTGCCAGATATCATATATATTCATTTATGTCCAATATATAGGTAAAGATATATAGATATTACCAAAAAAAAAATGTTAGAGTCAATCTGATAAAAGACTGGCTCCTGTTTATGACCTGCCTATTTACTTAAAAATCCCTGTATACCAATTATTTAATAAATATTTCTAAACAAAAACCATATTGTATTCAATTTTTTATTTTAAAAGTATAAGATAAATATCTTTCCTGCCATAACCTCCGGGCCTGTCGGACGAGAAGTAGGCCTTGCTGCGGTCGTTTGTTAGAGAGAAATAGATATCGTCGGAGGGTGAGTTTACGGGTACTCCCAGATTTTCTGCCTGGCTCCAAACAGAACCTTTTATTTGAGATTTGAAAATATCGAAGCCTCCCATAGAATCGTGGCCTTTAGAGCTAAAATACAAGGTATTGGTTTCTACATCTACAAAAGGAGCGTCTTCGTCGTAGGCAGTGTTGATTGCTGGGCCAAGGTTTAAGGCATCGCTCCAACCTCCTTCAGGCAGCTTGTAGCAGATGTAAAGATCAAGACCTCCATACCCACCAGGCCTGTCGCTGGAAAAAAAGGCAAATTTTCCGTCGTCGGTAACATGCATAGAGGTTTCCACAGCTCCTTCATTAAAAGGACTGCCAAGCCGCTCAGGTGCTCCCCACCCTGCTCCAGTTCTCTCCGAAACGTAAAGGCCTCTCTCTTTTCCTCCGAAATAAGTGTAGAGTTCGTTACCGTGTGGCGCGATGGAAACAACCGAATGGTCGGGCAATGCATGCCCTGGCTTCAGAAAAAGCTCCGGCTGTTGCCAGATGCCGTGCCGTAACTGTGAGGCATGAATCTGCTCAACCACACCGAACTTACCTCGTGCGGTAGTTACAGGGCGACGCGTGGTATAAAGCAACATGGTATCGCCAGGGAGCAGCACCGGCACATAATCTGAGTATGGAGAGTTAATGGCAGCGCCCAGGTTGGTGATGGAAACATCAGCAGGTGCAGCAGATAACAATACCCCCGATTCACACTCCCGTAGCCGTTTCTGCAGGTATTGCTTGTTCCAGAGCTCCGTTCTGGAGAGGGAGGAGAGCTCGGCGCGGAAAAAATCGGAGGCCTGGTCAAAATCACCTAAAAGTTGATGCGCCTCACCAAGCAGCACCAGAATCTCTTCTGATACATGCGGATCTTTCTGGTAGGCCAACTGCAGGTGCTGCAAGGCTTTTTCCGGCTTTACAAGGTCCAGGTAGCAGATGCCTACCTTCAGGTTCGCCAACAGGTGCTCCGGCTGCTGCTGCAGCACCTTTGTGTAATGTTCTATGGCAAGTTCGTATTGCAGCGTGGCATAAGCCTTTTCAGCCTTTTTTAGGTTGCTGTTAACTTCGCGGAGGCCGGTTTGCGCTCCTGCACCTACGCAGCAGATGGCCAGAAACCCGAGCAGAGCCAGAGCCATCCAAAACTTCTTTGTCATAAAGGGTTAAATGTATTCAGATACAAAGCTTCTGTATCAGCATTAAAGTTCCTGAAAATCCAAGGCACTACTTGTGTTAAAAAATATATGGTAACTTTGTACCGGCTCAGGCTTATATGACCCGTTTAAACGGGCAGCATTTTTTTCCGAAAAAATATTACTGGAAAATGCTCCGTTAAACTTGCTACAAGATTTTGAGATTTACAAATAAATGCACTCTGACTAAATAACTTAATCAGAAGCTTACCTCATAACGATTAAATTATGGTGATTAAGGATGCAAAATTCCTGATGAGCAATACCCGGATAGAACTTTGCCCGGCTCCAGACAAACCTGAATACGCCTTTATAGGGCGATCAAATGTGGGCAAGTCCTCGCTCATTAATATGCTTACAAACCAGAGCAAACTGGCTAAAACCTCTGCATCTCCTGGTAAAACGCAGCTCATCAACCATTTTCTGATCAACGATGAGTGGTATCTGGTCGATTTGCCGGGCTACGGCTATGCCAAAGTAAGCAAAACATCGAGGGAGGCCTGGCGAAAAATGATTAACTACTATTTTCAGCAGCGGGAGAATCTTACTTGTGTGTTTGTTTTGATAGACTCCCGGCACGAACCGCTTAAACCTGACCTGGAATTTATAAACCAACTTGGCACGATTGGTGTACCGTTTGTTCTGGTTTTTACGAAAACAGATAAGCAGTCTAATACCAAAACCGACGTTAACATTGCGGCCTTTATGCGGAAGCTGAAAGAGACGTGGGAAGAGCTGCCTCAGATATTCAGGACATCATCTACAGCCAAAACCGGTCGCGACGAAATCCTGAATTTCATAGAGGAGGTAAATTTGCAGCTGAAGCAAAACAAATAGCCTGTACTGTGACGTAAGATCATGTTTAAAATTTGTTTCCGGTATTGAAACGCATGTTCTAAGTCTCATTAAAAAAACAATTCTAATTATTTTTTAGCATGAATCGTAAAATTTCGTTTTTAGTTTGCTTACTTGCCTTTGCTGCCCTGGGTGCATCAGCCCAGAGTACTACACCAAAGGCAGCTGCTACACCAGAGGTGAAAGTCTGGACACCAGAGAAAACGCCTCCGGTTGCCGAGCATTACGAAGGTGGTGCAGAAGCAATGTATCAGTTTATTTACAAAGAGCTCAAATACCCGCCGCTGGCAAAGCGTAACCGAGTTCAGGGCGATTGCATTATAGGATTCACGTTAAATGAAGACGGATCTGTTTCTGGCCTAAAAATCATCAAAGAGGTTGGAGCAGGCACCGGCGAAGAAGCCCTGCGGGTAGCAAGACAGTTAAAATTTAATGCCCCGGGTTACAGCATGCTAGCCAGCATCCCAATCAAGTTCAAGTTATAAACAAAGTTTAAACCTTATTATGCCGATTGACTTAAGACAAATTGCTGCCGTTTCTGGCATGAACGGACTTTACCGTGTGGTAAAGCCAACAAGAACGGGTGTAATTATTGAGAGCCTGGCTGACAAGCCAAACAGACTGGTGGCCCAGGCACGCCACCGCATGTCGTTGCTGGAAGAAATTTCTATTTACACCACAGACGAGGAAACAACTGTACCTCTAGCCGATGTATTTGATCGTATTCATGAGAAGTATGGCGATGAACTGCCACTTAGCAGCAAGCCAAACGATGACGAGTACCGTTCTTTTATGGAAGAGATTCTGCCAGACTACGACCAGGACCGGGTATATATCTCAGACATGAAGAAACTGGCTACTTGGTATAAAATCGTAAACAAGCACCTGCAGTTTACAAAAGCCACTCCGGAAGCTGCTCCCGAAGAAACTGAAACAGCGGCTGCCGAAAAAGAAACCACCACTAAAAAAGACGATTCTTCTAAAAAAGAAGCATAGCCAGTACCTGCGGCGAGACTTTCTAAAAGCCTAGCAAGTCTCGCCGCAGCTATTCCTTGAATTAATTATTTGCTTATCAGATGGATTTTTCGCGCGCGATACTTTCTGGCATCAGAAGTCTGCTGAACAAACATTTCAGCACTACCGACTTTGAGGCCAGCACCATGGATGGTTTGCACAGGCAAACTGCCGCTGCGGTAAACCACCTGCTACGCCACAATTTTAGCCAACTGCTACAGATACTTTACCGCATAGACGTAGATGAGCAAAAGGTAAAGCAAGTAATGACTTGCCCTTCTACAGACGAAGTAGCGGACAGCATGGCCCATTTAATCATAAAGCGGGAACTGCAAAAAGTGCAGACCCGCTTTATGTATAATCGTCAGAACTAAGTACGGCGAATTTTTCTTAGAGCGTATTAGACTGTACTTCTACCTCTTTCTCCAGCATCTCCTGTACTTTTATCACCATTTCTGTAGAGCCAATTATAAGCGGGCAACGCTGGTGCAACTCAGTAGGTTCGATTTCCATAATTCGGCGGGTTCCGTCTATAGCTCTTCCTCCGGCCTGTTCAATAATAAATGCCAGCGCGTTGCACTCATACATCAGGCGCAGTTTACCCTTCGGAGTTTTAACTGTTTGCGGGTAAATGTAAATACCGCCTTTGAGTAAATTTCTATGAAAATCGGCTACAAGTGAACCAATGTAACGTGCCGAATAGCCTTCGTTTTTACAATAATCGAGGTAGCTCTTGATTCCGTCAGGGAAACTATTCAAGCCGCCCTCATTGCAGGAATAAATAGTACCTGTTTTTGGAGTAATAATGTTCGGGTTAGAAAGGAAGAACTCACCCAGCGTATTATCATATGTGAAGCCATTTACACCGTGGCCTGTGGTGTACACCAACATCGTAGAAGAGCCATACACAATATAGCCTGCAGCTACCTGGCAAGTACCTTTCTGAAGGCAATCGGCTGGTGTACCATCGTGGTTGGCATCGCTAATTCTCCTGTAAATAGAGAAAATGGTACCAATAGATACGTTTACATCAATGTTAGAGGAGCCATCCAGTGGATCGATGGCAACAATGTACTTGCCGTTGTTGTTCCCGGTTAAGATAATCTCATCCTCTTCCTCAGAAAGAATAGCACAAACTTCGCCTCCGTTGCGTAGCGCCCGGATAAAACGGATATTGGCAATTACATCCAGTTTCTGCTGCTCTTCTCCCTGCACGTTCTGATTTCCGAATGCCCCAGTCACGCCAATCAATCCGGCACGATTAATCTCGCGGTTTACAATCTTAGCGGCCAAAGCGATGTCGCGCAGCAACTGCGAAAGTTCTCCACTGGCATACGGAAATTCCTCCTGTTTCCTCATTATAAACCTGTCGAGCGTGGTGCCTACAGGCAGAGCAAGTTTGTCATTCATAAATAGTAAAGTTTTTAACTATAGTTTGATTTTTATATTTAACACTTTTTCAGCATTCTAACCTGGTGAATGACAGCAATTCGGAGTATCAGCAGCACTCTTTGGATTTGATCAAAGCACCTGCAACTAATTTAACTTCTGTTTAACGTGTACAAGGTTCGAATTCAAAAACAACCACTCCTAAACTACCTGCAAACGTTTGCATAAACATATAAAAAAATATTCCCCAGTGCTAGAAACAAGGACAAATTGTATCTCTAGCTTTAAAAATTACTTGAATGGAAAAACTTTTCGGAAAGATAGAATAATTTATTATAAAATGTTAATTTATTCTGTAAAAATTATCATCTAATATTTAAAGATTCCCCCCACCACCTTATCTATCCTGCACAAAGCTGAATATTGGTTTATATAGATGCCCTTAACGTATAAAGCGGATAGAACGTTCCACCCCTGGTCCATTTTGTTGCGCTGACTATCTTACCTTTCTCAGCATCAAGATGAAAAAATGAGTACAAACTATGTGTTTAGCTGTCTAAGCTCTCCGAGCAGGTAAAAGACATGAAAATGAATATCCTGTGTTACAACACTTAAAAAATGGAAAGTATCTATAGCAGCTCCTAAGACTTTCACTTTTATCGCAGGCATAGAAAAAATAATAAAAAAAGACAAACAGACCTGTTACAGAGCCCTCAGCAATATTCCTTCTAATACACAGGCTCTATAGCATATTAGGTAAGCATTTTGGGGACACAGGTATTTAAAAAATACGGTTTTATTTCTATTTTGGCAATTCTTAACAATAATTTATTCTATAATGGTAAAGAAGAAGGAAGAATTTCAAAAGAATTACCTTAACTTTGTGGCTCGATCCAAGACTCAAATACATTTACCTATGCAAACACCTGATAAATTAACTCGTCCGTTTATTTTCAAACTGTTGCTTTTATTCGCACTGCTACTTTCAGGAGCTATGCTCAAGGTACCTAAAACAGAGAAGTCTTTTAACAACAACTCTCAGAGCAAGATCTCTGATTCTGAACTTCTGAAAGATGACCAGCCAGCTGTGCAGGTTACCTATGGTTTATTAAACTAAAGCTCCTCTATAAAAAAACTTTACGCTCCCTCTTATTTATTTTAGTAACAACTCCTCCAGGGTTGTATTGGTACTGCTTTAAGTGTATCTTAATTCACCGTTAGCACCCATTCGCCATGGATTTTATACTTGTAAAACCACACTTCCACCCCCATGTTGCCCTAATTCAGCTGAACCGCCCCAAGGAGCTGAATGCACTAAACCTCCAACTAATGGCCCAACTACGAGATGCCTTAAGGCAACTTGATGCGGAGGAAGTGGTGCGCACAATTATAATTACAGGAAACGACCGTGCCTTTGCTGCCGGTGCAGATATAAAGGAAATGGCAGGCAAATCGGCGGTAGATATGCTTATAACAGACCAGTTTGCCACTTGGGATCAGATCAGAAAAACCAAAAAACCTGTTATAGCCGCTGTATCTGGTTTTGCACTTGGCGGTGGCTGCGAACTAGCCATGACCTGCGACATGATTGTTGCCTCCGAAACTGCTGTTTTTGGCCAGCCCGAAATTAAATTAGGTATTATGCCAGGAGCAGGCGGTACCCAACGCCTTACGCGCGCCATCGGCAAAGCTAAAGCCATGGAAATGGTACTGACTGGCAAAACCCTTTCTGCGCACGACGCAGAGCGCTTTGGCCTGGTAAACCGCGTAGTGCCCGTAGATCTTTACCTGGATGAAGCCGTGCGGCTGGCCTCTGAAATTGCCAGCATGTCGCCTGTGGCAGTGCGGCTGGCGAAGGAATCGGTGAACCGGGCACACGAAACATCCCTGGACGAAGGCCTGCACTTTGAGCGAAAAAATTTCTATTTGTGTTTCGCCTCCGAAGATCAGAAGGAAGGCATGCAAGCCTTTGTAGAGAAGCGCCCCGCCAATTTTAAAGGCAAATAAACCCTAGCTCCTAAAAACCTGCTTTTACCTCTGGAAGGCCCATTTCATTAGCAGAATTTGGCTGCTGGTTGTTGATTACTAAATTGTTAAATGGCTGAATGGTTATATTGTTGTCAGAGAAAAGGGCTGCAAGACTTTTCAGCGTACGCAACTCCTGCAAGTGGATGGCTGAAGCAGATAAAAGATTTAAACCTGCTTCAGTAGATCTTACATCTAGAACCTAAAATCTAGTCAAAGCCTCTGGAAGGGCATTTTCATTAGAATAATTCAAGTTGACCATTACCTTGATACTTATGAAAGTAGATACTCTGCCAGCCAATTGAGTCTGACGGCACCTTGCACCGTCTAACAGTTTCTTCTATCTTTGCAGCAATTCTTCTTAACTAAGAAAAATTCTTAACTAGATAAATGCAGCAACTAAACCGGCAGGAGGTGCGACAGAGGCTTGTGGCGTATAGCTTAAAAGCCACCCACCAGCGCATTGTCGTGTACGAGGCCTTGCTGGAGCTGCATGGCCAGCATCCGGCCGCAGAAGAAGTGTTCAGGCTCCTGAAGCCTGCCAACCCCAGCATCTCGCTCGGCACGGTTTATAAAACCCTCGATGTATTTGCAGAAAGTGGCCTGGTACAACGGGTATCGTCGGAGCAAGGCTGCAAGCGCTACGACGCCAATACACTGGCACACAACCACATCTACTGCAGCAACACCCGCGAAATTATCGATTTTGAGGACCCGGAGCTGGAAGAGCTGCTGCAAAGCTATTTCCAACGCCGGCACATGCACAATTTCCAGATGCAAGGCTTTGCCATTCAGCTCACTGGAAATAAAATTGATCCCGGCAATCGTATTACTATCACTAAACTATAAATCAAATTTTAACTTAAATCAACTATTCAAACATGGCAGTATTAGTAGGTAAAAAAGCCCCTTCTTTTAAAGCAACAGCCGTAGCAGAAGGTGAATTTGTAGAGGATTTCTCTTTAGATCAGTACCTGGGTAAAAAACACGTTCTGTTTTATTTCTACCCAATGGACTTCACATTTGTTTGTCCTACAGAAATTATTGCCTTCCAGGACCGCATGAAAGAGTTTGAGCGTAAAAACGTGGCCGTGGTAGGTTGCTCTACCGATACGCATTTCTCTCACTTTGCCTGGTTAAACACACCACGCGACCAAGGTGGCATTGCAGACGTTACTTACCCGCTTGTAGCCGACGCTTCTAAAACAATTGCCCAAAACTACGATGTATTGGCAGGACATTATGAGTACAACGAAGAAGGCGAAGTTACTTTTGTAGGCGAGCCAGTTGCTTACAGAGGCTTGTTCCTGATCGACAAAGAAGGTATTGTACGCCATCAGGTAGTAAACGACCTGCCACTTGGCCGTAGCATAGACGAGGCACTGCGCATGGTAGACGCGCTGCAGTACTTCGAAGAAAAAGGCGAAGTTTGCCCAGCTGACTGGGAAGAAGGAAAAGAAGCCATGCAGGCAACTAAAGAAGGTGTATCTAACTACCTGGCCAACCGCTAATTCTTTTTTTGTAACCGAATAAACAGAAAAGCCTCTGCCAGTGCAGAGGCTTTTCTTATTTTTGCAGGTAATTAATGCATTAGCCCTCCATATAAACGATAAAAGGTGAAGCTACTCTACGATATTGGCCTGAAGGCTTATAAAACAGCCATTGCGCTGGCGGCTCCTTTTCATCCTAAAGCCAGCCTGATGCAGCAGGGGCGTGTGCAGCAGTTTGAGCGACTACAGGAGGCCTTACAAGGTAATACAGCACCGATTGCGTGGTTCCATTGTGCTTCCCTAGGCGAGTTTGAACAGGGGCGTCCGGTTATAGAGGCATTCAGAAGCCAGTATCAAGGTTATAAAATCCTGCTAACCTTCTTCTCCCCTTCCGGCTACGAAGTACGAAAAAACTACGCCGGGGCAGATTATATCTTTTACCTGCCCCTCGACAGCCCGGCCGCTGCGCAACGCTTTGTCGCGCTGGCAAAACCCAGGCTGGCCGTATTTGTAAAATATGAGTTCTGGCACTATTATCTGCAGGTGCTACAACAGCAAGGCATTCCTGTTATTTCTATTTCTGCTATTTTCCGGCCCGACCAGATCTTTTTCAAACTCTACGGTGGCTTTTACCGGAACATTTTGCGGCGCTTTACCCATATTTATACCCAAAATCAGATTTCGGCCGAGTTACTACAGCAGTTGGCAATATTTCAGGTGAGCGTAGCAGGCGACACACGCTTCGACAGGGTGCTGCAAACAGCAGCCGGGGTAAAGAAGCTCCCGCTGGTAGAGGCCTTTACACAACAGAAGGACGTGTTTATGATTGGCAGTTCCTGGCCTGCCGATATAGAAGTCCTTCTGCCGCTGATAGAAAAATATAAAGACTCCATCAAATTTATAATTGCCCCACACGAAGTAAATCCTAAGAGCATTACAGCTCTTATGGCCACACTGGGCGCTGGAGCCGTTCGTTTTTCGGAAACTTCGGAGGCAACTGCGTCAGCGCATGCGGTGCTGGTTATTGATAACGTGGGTATGCTGTCTTCACTTTACAGCTACGGCACCTATGCCTACATTGGCGGGGCATTTGGAGCAGGTTTGCACAATACCCTCGAAGCCGCTGTTTTCGGACTTCCACTCTTCTTTGGGCCACGGTACGAGAAGTTTCAGGAGGCACAGGACTTGGTAAGACTTGGTTGCGCCTTTCCGGTAAAAACCTCAGGTGAGCTACTAACTGCCTTTGAACAGGTGCACACACAGCCTGAACATCGCCAAAATATATCCGAAACAGAAAAACAATACGTACAAAAACAGGCAGGCGCCACCTCTATAATTATGACTGATATACAGCAATTGCTAAATCCCACTGCATGAAAGGAATCGTGATAAAATCTACTGGTTCGTGGTACCTGGTTCGGGCCGAAAACGGTTCTATTTACCGGGCCCGCCTCCGTGGCAAATTCAAGCTTAAGGGCATGAAGATGAGCAATCCGTTGGCAGTAGGCGACAGAGTAGAATTTAACCTGGAAGAAGTAGATGAGGAGACAGCCGTGATTCACAAAATAGAAGACCGGGAGAACTATATCATCAGGCAGTCTACCCATAAATCCGGTTACTCCCACATAATTGCAGCCAACCTGGACCAGGCTTTGCTCATTGCCACTTTAGTATCGCCACGTACGTCGTTTGGTTTTATCGATCGCTTTCTGGTTACAGCAGAGGCATACGACATTCCGGTTACCCTGGTGTACAACAAATCAGATATGTATGATCAGGAGATGGAGGATTACCAGCGCCAGATCAGCTACCTGTATAGCCAGGCTGGTTATAACAGCTTATCAGTATCGGCGTTTGACAAAACGGGCATAGACGAAATAGAGAAGCTTATACAAGGAAAAACAACACTTTTCTCGGGGCACTCCGGAGTAGGCAAATCGTCTTTAATAAACCAGTTAGTGCCCGACCTGGCCCTTAAAACTTCTGAAATCTCGGCCTTCTCCGATAAGGGCGTACACACCACCACCTTCGCTGAAATGTTTGAGGTAGAAGCGGGCACTTATATTATAGATACCCCCGGCATTAAAGAGTTAGGCGTTATAGACATTCCAAAAAACGAGCTTAGCCACTTCTTCCCCGAAATGCGGGAACTGCTAAACCAGTGCCGGTTCAATAACTGCACCCACTTTAACGAACCTGGCTGTGCTGTGGTAGATGCTGTAAGGCATAATCAGATTGCCCTTACCCGCTACCAAAGTTACCTGAGCATTATGCAGGGCGACGATAACAGGAAATAAAAGAAAATAAAACATGATCCTGATAGCAAAAAAACACTGTCAGGATCATGTTTATATCACTTTAATATTTATCAGGAACCTGGTGCCAGGACTTTGTTCACCACGTGTATTACACCATTGCGGCTTTCCTGATCGGCTTGTTCTACAGTGGCACCATTTACCATTACCTGCCCGTTTTGATTTGTTACAGATAACTGCTGGCCACCTGCCGTTTTGAGCTTGCTCCCGTTCTGCAAATCGGCAGATGTTACTTTACCGGTTACAATATGGCTTTGGACCAATTGTTTCAGCCGCTCCTTATTTTCTGGCTTCATAAGGTCACCTAACGACATACCGCCACTCATAGCCTCAAATGCTTCGTCAGTTGGGGCAAAAATGGTAAAAGGGCCGCTCCCATTCAAGGTTTTAATCATATCGGCTTGAGTCAGAGCAGAAGAAAATTTGGTAAGGTCTTCTCCTCGTGTTACATTTTCGACGACACTCTGTGAAGGAGTCATAACTGTACCTCCAATATTGGAGCTGCTCAAGGGACTTTCCGGGCCATCTTTCTGGTCTACATGGGAACCAGGATTAATATTTTCCTGATCGGTTCTATGCGTTTCCGCTTCATTTAAATCAACTCCTCCTGCATCAGTGCCGCCTGTGCCACAGCCAAAGAGCATTACGCCCGAGATGAGGGCCATACATGTACCGGTTATTATTCTTTTTTTCATAGCTTTTTTAGATTAGTAGCCTGCAAGCTTTTATTATTCCTGTTTATGTAATCCAACACGAACATTATGGCAGACTAAGATTGATAAATATTTGATTTTTAAATGAAAGCTCTATTAGGGAACATCTACAAATACCTACGTCCCAGATTATATCGGCAATTAGCTTGTGGAAAATCCGACAAATTGTTTTGTTACTTAAGAAGCAGGTAGTGGCACGAGCACTTTAGTTACGACATGCACTACGCCATTGCTGCAGCCTTCGTCTGTTGCTTGTAAAGCGGCATCGTTTATAAAAATCTGCCCATTCTGCTTGGTCACTACAAGCTGCTGACTGCCATTGGTATTGAGTGTAGTGCCATCCTGCAGATCGGTTAAGGCTATTTTACCAACCACCAAATGGTTGTTCAGCAACCTCTTCAGGTGCTCCCTGTTCTCAGGTAAACGCAAGTCGCTTAGGGTGGTGTCGGCCATAAGAGCAGAAAAGGCTGTATCGGGAGTTGCAAATATGGTGTAGGGGCCGGTGCCGCCCAAGTCTTTATCAAGGTCTGTTTCTTTGACTGCAGCAGCAAACAAGCTCAGGTTAGGTTCGGCATCCAGGTGCTCCAGCACACTAGGCTGAGGAGGGGCAACAGCAGCTTCGGAGGTCATGCTGGGTGGTACTGACTCAGACCATAAATTCTCTGCATATAGGCCCGGACTCATGTGGCTTGCCATCTTACTTTCTATAACCTCCTCGCCTGTTTCCTGCGACGACTGCGCCTCGTTGCAAGCTGAAAGCATGGCACCAGCTAACAATCCTATCCCTACCGCTTTCACAAAGTCGATTCTCATAGCCAAAATTTAGATTTACAACTGTTCTCCCAGCTGGCACGTGGTGCCATTCCTGTAAATATTTTACGGTATAATTTTTCTAAGGGCTATGCTTTTTGCTTACAAAGTGCTGGTAGTACTGCAAATAAGCGGGAGCTAAACTATATTTTGCTTACTTTTGTGTCAGTTATTTAATTTTAGAATTAATTCGAAAAACATGAGAACTGCTGAAATCCATACCGCCAAAGGAGTTATGAAAGTGGAGTTCTACGAGAACGATGCACCTAAAACAGTGCAAAATTTTGTGGATCTTGCTAATAAAGGCTTTTACGATGGCCTTACTTTTCACCGCGTTATTCCTGATTTTGTTATTCAGGGAGGTTGCCCTAACTCTCGTGAGGGTGCCAAAGGCATAGCAGGCACTGGCGGGCCAGGCTATAAAATAGACTGCGAACTTACCGGCGAAAATCAATACCATGATCGGGGCGTTCTTTCTATGGCGCACGCTGGCCGCAACACCGGTGGTTCCCAATTCTTTATTGTACACAGCCGCAAAAACACCGCTCACCTGGATCGCAACCACACCTGCTTCGGCAAAGTGGTAGAAGGCCTGGATGTAATTGACCAGATCAAAGCCAACGACAAAATCGAAAAGATTGTAGTAAACGAGGAATAAGCCCCTCCTTTTATTTGACTTACCAGCAAGCGCCGCTCCTACAGCGGCGTTTGCTTTTTCTACCAAGGCTACCTGCCTCACAAAGCATATAAAGCAATTTTACCTTGAATTTTCACTAATCTTCCGTGTAGCTAAAGATTTATGCTTAGCTTTATAGTAGCTAACCGAATCCTGACTCATCAGACTTGCATCTCCTGAACAGGCTACCACGGTCTTTGCTTTAGCACCTTTAACACTACTATGCACTGGCAACCGGCCAGGCGGAAAAAACACCACCCTACTGTATGAAAAGATTAGCTTTACACTGGCAGATCCTCATAGGCATGACCCTAGGTATAATTTGGGGTATTTTTGCAAGTGCCATGGGCCTATCAGACCTGACGATTGACTGGATTAAACCCTTCGGCACTATTTTTATAAACCTGCTCAAACTTATTGCGGTGCCGCTGGTACTGGTATCTTTAATTACAGGCGTGGCAGGCCTTAGCGACATCAGCAAGCTCTCTCGAATCGGCACTAAAACTATTGGTATTTACCTTGGCACCACTGTTGTTGCCGTTGTGCTAGGTTTACTACTGGTCAACGTCACCTCTCCCGGCAAAGCGTTCTCACAGGAGAAACGCGAAGAATTTAAAGAACAGTTTGCTGCCACTACTTCCTCTAAGTCGGCAGATGCCGCACAACTGCAAAGCGCTACTCCCCTGCAGCCGCTTGTAGACATAGTACCGGACAATATTTTTGCGTCTCTTACCAATAACGGCAACATGCTGCAGGTTATCTTTTTTGCGCTTCTGTTCGGTGTAGCCTTAATACTCATTCCTCCGGATAAGGCCGCTCCTGTATTTGCCTTTTTTGATGGTGTGAACCTGGTCGTTCTCAAAATTGTGGATATCATTATGCTGGCAGCCCCCTACGGTGTGTTTGCGCTGCTGGCTGGCTTAGTTGTGGAATTTGCCGGCGACGATCCCGCCGCTGCTTTAGAACTGCTGCTGGTGCTGGGTTACTATTGCCTGGTAGTACTGGTGGGGCTGGCTATTTTGCTGTTCGGCGTTTACCCGCTGCTGGCGACCACAATTGGAAAAATGAAATATGGCTCGTTTTTGAGAGGCTTGTTCCCGGCCCAGATGCTGGCCTTCTCCACGTCCTCAAGTGCAGCCACACTTCCTGTTACCATGGAGTGTTGTGAACGAAACCTGGGGCTTTCGAAAGAAATTAGCAGCTTTGTGCTGCCTCTTGGTGCTACCATTAACATGGATGGCACGAGCCTTTACCAGGCAGTGGCCGCTGTATTTATTGCCCAGGCCTTTGGCATGGACCTGAGCCTGAGCGCCCAGCTCGGCATTGTGCTAACAGCCACACTAGCCTCTATCGGCTCTGCCGCTGTACCCGGTGCCGGGGTGGTAATGCTGGTAATTGTACTACAGCAGGCCAACATTCCGATAGAAGGCATAGCCCTGATATTGGCTCCGGACCGCCTACTGGATATGTGCCGCACGGTAGTGAACATCACTGGCGACGCTACCGTTACCTCGGTGGTTGCCCGGACCGAAGGCGAAATTCCAAACCCGGATCCTCTTTATTAACTATTTGTAGTGTTTTAATTAAGGGCTAAGCCACTCCAGTAAACTTATCGTACACTTAAGCAAGCATACTGGCTATGAAACTATATACTGTTCTATCACTCAGATAAGAATCCTCTAGTACGCCCCTCTTAAAGGAGCCATATAAGTATGCCTACCCTAACCATGAGAACAGCCTTTTTGCCTCAGGAAGGGCAATTTTATTAGAATAATTTGGCAAAGGGGCTACCTCTTAATAAAAAAATTAGGGAATATTAGGATTGGGGAATTTTAATTGAGTAGAAGTATGATGGATAATTTGAAGCTTAAAAGTCTTGTGTCATACCTCCTGTGCCTTGCACCTATGGAAAGGCCTCTGGAAGGGCATTTTTATTAGAATAATTTTAGCACCCTCAGCAATGTAAAACCAGACCGCCTCTAGGCAATCTAACGCTATGGAAGAAATTAATTCAGCAAATGTATTTCCTTCTTCTTTTCAGCTGTTTCCGCTGGGAGACGCTGCCATTGTAGTACAGTTCGGCGATACTATTTCGGAAGAGGTGCATGCAACAGTGCGGGCTTTCTCTCTTTTGTTGGAAGCACAGCCTTTTCCGGGATTTATAGAGCTGGTTCCGGCCTTTACCACTGTCACTATTTATTATAACCCCTGGCTCATAAGTCAGAAAGGACGCTACGACCCTTACCAAAGCGTAGTCGACCTGCTCCTGCCATTGCTTACGCAAACTTATCAGGAGCCGCATGAGCTGCCTTCCCGCCTCATCGAGATTCCTGTTTGCTATGGCGGCAAGTATGGCCCAGACCTTGAATTTGTGGCTATCCATAACGGTTTGTCTTCCGAAATGGTAGTTTCCCTCCACAGCGCCACCGAGTACATGGTATACATGATCGGCTTTGCTCCCGGCTTTCCTTATTTGGGCGGCATGAACAGCCTCATTGCTACCCCTCGCCGCGACTCTCCCCGACCCGCCATTCCGCCAGGCTCTGTTGGTATAGCAGGCGACCAAACGGGTATATATCCTTTGCAAACACCCGGCGGCTGGCAGCTGATTGGCCGAACACCCCTCACACTTTTTCAACCCTTCCGCCAGAGCCCCAGCCTGCTTAAGGCTGGCGATAAAGTTCGTTTTGTTCCTATCTCTGAAAAGGAATTTCTGAACAGAAAGGAGTTGGCGCATGAGTCTTAAAATCGAGAAGCCAGGCTTACTTACTACTATACAGGACCTCGGCAGGTTTGGTCATCAGCAGGAAGGAATTATTGTGAGTGGCGCCATGGATTGTGTGGCCTTGCGCCTGGCGAACCTGCTGGTAGGCAACCCCGAAAGAGCGGCTGTGATTGAGGCCGTGGTACAGGGCCCCCACATCCGGTTTCAGAAAGACATGCTGCTGGCCATTACTGGCGCCGATCTATCGCCTACCATAGCCGGAGAGCCGGTAAGCATGTACCGGCCGGTGCTGGTACGGAAAGGCAGTCTGCTAACGTTTGGCGCTCCACGCGCCGGCTGCTACAGCTATGTGGCCGTGGCAGGAAGTTTTGAGTTGTCGCCTGTATTGGGCAGTTACTCCACCTACCTTAAGGCCGGAATCGGAGGCGTTCAGGGTCGTGCCCTGCGGGCAGGCGATGTATTTAACTGTGGCAAAGTTAAAGCTGGCAAGGTATTTAGTGCCAGCTCTTTCCCTGCTTCAGCAAATGGTCATACCGCCTTTGTACCAGCACATTGGTATCCGGACCCAAGCCTCTTTCCGGTGTATCAGGAGCAGCCTACTTTACGGGTGGTAAGAGGCCCTGAGTACGACCTGCTCTCAGAAAACAGTAAGCAGTATCTTTGGACGGGAAAATACCAGATCTCGTTACGATCCGACCGGATGGGCTACCATCTGCAGGGGGCACCGCTGGTAATGGCCACTCCCAAAGAACTAATTTCGAGCGCTGTAACCTTTGGAACGATACAGGTACCAAACCGCGGAAATCCCATTATTCTCATGGCAGACCACCAGACGACAGGCGGCTACCCCCGTATTGGACAGGTTATTACCGCCGACCTCCCCTTGCTTGCACAAGCCGGTCCGGGCCGAATTATCCAATTTACCGAAGTAACCCTGCAAGAAGCCCATCAGCATTACCTGCAACTAGAGCAAAACCTCGACACAATTAAAAGAGGTATACAACTGAAGCGCCTATCTCTATGACTTTGTTTACAGTAGACCTTAATTGCGACCTTGGCGAGAGCTTTGGCCATTATTCGCTCGGTAACGATGCCGCTATGACACCCTTTGTAAGCTCTGTAAACATTGCCTGCGGTTTTCATGCCGGTGACCCTGCGGTTATGCGCCATACAGTGGCGCTGGCGCTGGAGCAACAGGTAGCCATTGGTGCTCACCCTGGTCTACCAGATTTGATTGGCTTTGGTCGCAGAAATATGGCAGTTACCCCTTCCGAAGTATTTGAAATGGTAGTATACCAGATTGGTGCCTTGTTGGCATTTACAAAAGCAGCAGGTGGAGTCTTGCATCATGTTAAACCACACGGAGCGCTCTACAACATGGCTGCCACCAGCAGCAGCCTCTCCGAAGCCATAGCAGAGGCAGTTTACAAAATTCACCCGGAAGCTATTTTATACGGGCTGGCAGGCAGCCAGCTTATTGAAGCAGGCCAAAAAATTGGCCTGAAGACTGCCAGCGAAGTATTTGCAGACCGAACCTACCAGCAGGATGGCACCCTGAGCCCCAGAAGCTCTCCTGGTGCCCTGATAGAGTCGGAAGAGCAGGCAGTGCAGCAAGTACTCCGAATGATAAAAGAAGGCAAGGTTCTGTCGCAACAGGGGCAGGATGTTAGCATACAGGCTGACACCGTTTGTATTCATGGGGACGGGCCACACGCGCTTTCGTTTGCGAGGCATATTAAAAGTGTGCTTCAGCAGGAAGGTATTACCATAAAGGCACCATGCCCATGAGCAAAGGCCGGAACCGGAGTACTTTGCTAGGAGCCGCCTTTTTAATGGCAACTTCTGCCGTTGGCCCGGGCTTTCTGACACAGACTACTGTTTTTACGCAATCGCTGGCAGCCAGCTTTGGGTTTGTTATTCTGATATCCGTTATATTGGATATTGGGGTGCAGTTAAACGTATGGCGCATTATTGCGGCATCGGAGAAGCGGGCACAGGATATAGCCAACCTGGTACTGCCAGGGCTAGGTGTGTTTATTTCTGCTCTGGTTGTGCTGGGCGGACTGGCCTTTAATATTGGCAACGTAGGTGGTGCAGGCTTAGGCTTTAATGTTTTGTTCGGAATTTGGCCAGAGGCAGGTGGCCTTGTAGCGGCGCTGGTTGCCGGCGCTATTTTCCTGGTAAAAGAAGCGGGCAAGGCAATGGATCGGTTTGCACAAAGTATGGGGCTGCTCATGATTCTGCTGATCGTGTTTGTAGCCATCACCTCCTCCCCACCTATTGGCGAAGCAGTGGTTAAAACGGTTGGGCCCGATAAGGTAGATTTGATCGCTATTATTACCTTAGTTGGTGGCACTGTGGGAGGCTACATCACTTTTGCGGGCGGGCACCGCTTGCTAGATGCCGGCATTACAGGAAAAGCAGCCATCCCGCAGGTTACTAAAAGCGCTGTGTCAGGAATTACAGTTGCTTCTGTTATCCGGGTTTTTCTGTTCCTGGCGGCACTGGGTGTAGTTAGTAAGGGCCTGTTATTGGACGAAAGCAATCCTCCGGCATCTGTTTTCAAGTTGGCTGCTGGCAATGCCGGGTACAAACTCTTTGGCTTGGTAATGGTTTCAGCGGCTATTACCTCAATCATAGGATCTGCCTACACTTCCGTTTCTTTTCTAAAATCGTTTCATGGAAGCATCGCCCGCCATCAGAACTGGGTGATTATTGGTTTTATAGCTGTTTCTACTCTTGTTTTTGTGACAATTGGCAAACCGGTACAACTGCTTATTTTGGCAGGAGCCCTTAACGGACTCATTCTGCCACTTACACTTGGCACTATGCTGCTGGCAGCCTACCAACAAAAAATTACAGGGCTTTATAAACATCCGTTGTGGCTTGCTATATTTGGGTGGCTGGTTGTGGTGGTGATGGCTTGGCTCGGAGGTTACACGCTACTACAGCAATTGTTTTTTTATAAGTAGAGGTCGGTGGTACCTGTTTGGTAAGATGAATTAACAACAAGAGCTAGTCTCCTTTTACTTCATTTTTTTGATTGTGCAGAAGTTAAATTGCCAACAGCAGAACAGCATAGGCGACGGTGCCCAACATAAATGCCCAGTAGCGGCTTTCGCGTTCTTCTGGCAATTCTTCTTTTAGCACGTTTAAAATAACTCCTCCTCCCACAAATGCCATGACCAGCACTACAACACTATCTGGCACCTGTACCAAAAAGCCAGTAATCCATCCGACTAGCAGTGCCACTACCAATACCCAACGTCCCATTCGCCGGTACACGTGTTGGTGATGATCTTGCAGGCCATAATCGTTCACGATAAAATGAAGCGCCATAGCGATAGCGAAGAGCAGTAGCTCCCTTGCCGGCCCCTCTTCTCTCTGAAACAGTATATAGCCGATTAACGCGTTATAAAGTGCAAAAGAAGCTATATGAACCCAAAAGATCCCGGTAGTTGGCTGATCGTCTTTGTTGTTCTTGGGTTTAACTTTGCGGGAAGCTACCACCGACCGTTCCAGCCCATAGAAAACGGCAAGGCCTAGCAAAGCCATCAGATAGACATGATGATTCAGAAAGTCCAGCGCCGGCACAACTTTCTCCACATGCTCTTGCCCCTGGTTTAGTTCCGGGAACAGGTGCAGAAAGACGTAGGCTACCGAGACCCCTCCTGCCCCTGAAAGCCAGATACTCCGAGGCACACCACCCAGAAATCGGAGCCGCATGCCATAGAAATGAATAAGGGCCAGTGCGAGCACCGGCCAAATAGAAATCGGATGCTCCATGTAACACTGCTACTGCTATAGCAGGCCCTGGGTTACCGCTGTGGGTAATATACAAAAGCAAAAAGGCAGATAGCCAATGCTGACTTCTGCCTTTTTACGCTTTTATCAAGGTTTAAATATTAGAAGGAATCATCTTCCTCCTCTTCGCCAAAAGTCGGCATCGTAAACATACCGCTGAGCAAGTCTTTAAATTGTAGGCCGGTGCTAAGCCTGTTTTTGCTGATCTGGCTGTGCTCCGCTAAACCATGTAAGGCAAACTCCATTAGAAAAAGCTTTTCTTTTGTGTCTTTCTTAGGCTGGTGCTTTTCTACCAGTTCTGCCAAGCCAGGCACACTTTGCATAGCTTTGGTATAGTCTGCATTCGAGGCATCGTTCAAAACATCAAGTTTATGACCGTCGCCAAACCATTCCACAATTTTCTTGTAGGGGTTGGTCCCGTTTTTTGCCTTTTTAGCTTTATCGGGGTCGGGGAAGTATTTAAGGAACTGCGACCGGATGGCCTTGCCCATTAGTACCTGCGCCACATGTCCTGCTCCCTCCTGCTCTCCTTCGTACACTAATTCTACCTTACCTGTTACGGCTGGTATCGTATTCATAAAATCAGATACCCGAATGTAAGTAGAGGTTTCGCCATTGAGCAGCGCACGGCGTTCGGCAGCACTCAGCAGGTTTTCGAAAGCAGAAATAGTGAGGCGGGCAGATACGCCACTCTTGGCATCTACGTACTCACTTTCGCGTGCCTCAAAAGCTACCTGCTCAATCAGATCGCTGATAAGGTCGTTGAGCTGCACCAGCTGCTCCTGCTCGGTTTTGATGTGCGCTTCCTGGCGGGTTATTTTCTTGCCCACTTCAATAGACTTTGGATAGTGCGTAATTATCTGACTATCGATACGGTCTTTGAGTGGCGTTACAATAGAGCCCCTGTTAGTATAATCTTCTGGGTTTGCAGTAAACACAAACTGAATATCGAGCGGAAGCCTCACTTTAAAGCCCCGGATTTGGATGTCGCCTTCTTGCAAAATATTGAATAAGGCCACTTGTATGCGCGCCTGCAGATCCGGAATTTCATTGATCACGAAAATGCCCCGGTGCGAACGCGGAATCAGGCCAAAGTGAATCACGCGCTCATCCGAATAAGGCAGTTTCATGGTGGCAGCTTTAATTGGGTCGGCATCGCCTATGAGGTCTGCTACAGACACATCGGGAGTAGCCAGCTTTTCAGTATAGCGCTCATCGCGGTGCAACCAGGCAATGGGCGTGTCGTCGGCGTGCTCCTGCACCTGGTCTTTGGCAAACCGCGAGAGGGGTTGCAGCGGATCATCGTTAAGTTCAGAGCCTTTTACTACAGGTATGTACTCATCCAGCAGTTCCACCATCATGCGGGCTATACGGGTTTTTGCCTGCCCCCGCAAACCCAGCAGATTGATGTGGTGCATCGACAGGATTGCCCGCTGCATATCCGGAATAACGGTTTCCTCATAACCCCATATGCCTGGGAACACCTCTTGTTTGCGCTTTAAACGCCCAATGAGGTTGTTTCGCAGCTCCTGCTTTACAGACTGTGGCTCGTATCCGGCAGCTTTTAGCTGGCCCAGTGTTTTTATTTTAAGTAAGTTCTCAGAAGAAATCTCTCTATAGTACATTTAATCTTATTGTTGTATTGGTAACCAGACACTTTTTAAATTAAACCTGCTACACACTTGCCAGCAGGAGATTTTGCTTTCAGCATAAATGCTTTCCCACAATTATTTCGAATACCTTTTAGTTTAAAATGTTCTTTTTCGGTTCTGGCGATAATCTTTAAATACCAGATGTCCTAAGCCCTTCAGGCTGCTGTAGTAAGCCTGGCCATTGTTCACTTTGGTAAACTCATCAACGAACTGCTGCAGGTACGGGTCTGTGGCAATCATAAAGGTGGTAATCGGAATTTTTAGTTTCCGGCATTGCGCTGCCAGGTTAATGGTTTTGTTCACCACCTTCCTATCCAGACCAAAGCTGTTTTTGTAGTAGCGCAAACCTTCTTTCAGGCAGGTTGGCTTCCCGTCGGTAATCATAAAAATCTGCTTATTGGGAGTTTTACGCTTTCGCAGAATATCCATAGCCAATTCCAGGCCGGCAACGGTATTGGTGTGGTATGGCCCCACCTCCAGGTATGGCAGATCCTTTATTTCTATCTGCCAGGCGTCGTTGCCAAACACAATCACGTCTAAGGTATCTTTAGGGTATTTCTGCTTTACGAGCTCTGCCAGCGCCATAGCCACTTTTTTGGCTGGCGTAATGCGATCTTCGCCATACAGAATCATGGAATGCGAAATATCTATCATGAGTACTGTGGAGGCTTGTGTTTTATGTTCCGTTTCAGTTACCTCCAGGTCTTGCTCTGTCAGCATAAAGTCGGAGAGGCCGTGGTTTATTTGCGCGTTCCGCAAAGAGTCGGTCATGGAAATCTGCTCTACGGCATCGCCGAAACGATACTCACGCTGGTCTGTGCTGGCCTCGTCTCCTACTCCGGTGTGTGGAGTGGCATGTGTTCCTTTGCCGCCCTTTTTCAGCTTCCCGAAAATTTCTTCGAGGGCACTCTTACGGATTTGCTGCTCACTTTTGGCCGTAATTTTAAAAGTGCCCTGGCGCTGTGGATCTTCATCGAGATAGCCCTTCATTTTTAGGTCTTCGATAAAATCGCCCATGCCGTATTGGTCGGAAGTAAGCTGGTATTGCTTGTCCAGCGAGTTAAGCCAGGCTAGCGCCTCGGCCACATCGCCAGAGGTAATGGTAATAAGCTGCAGAAACAGCTTCAGCAGCGATTCGAACCCATTGTTCTCCTCAGGGGCCGGTATATATTCTGAAAATCTAAATCCTAAACTCATAAAAAATCCTTTCAACAAATTAGACTCAGCAACTAAACGATAGTTTAAACAGGTGCGTATGGCTGCTCCTTTTCTTGCTGTACAACAAGGTTTATAGGGTACTTGTTTCAACAGGGCACCATCTTTCGGCGCCGGCCGATTTGTAGTATACGAAGGTTGCTATCCTGATAACTAAAACAACCTTTGGTTAGCGCAATAGTAAATACTAAGCAATAAAACCGACAAATAAAAATTTACTACCTAAAACTATGAAAGCAATTTGGAATAATGTTGTAGTCGCTGAGAGTGATGATACAATAAAACTAGAAGGAAATCATTATTTCCCTGAAAATGAAGTAAATCGGGAATACCTCGAAAAAAGTGATACACATACGCACTGCCCCTGGAAAGGAGAAGCCTCCTACTATCATGTAAAGGTTAACGGAGAAGTAAACACAGATGCTGCCTGGTATTACCCAAACCCCAAAGAAAAGGCTTCTGAGATAAAGCACCATATTGCATTTTGGAAAGGCATCATTATCAAAGACTAGTGAGGGAAACACAGCATCTGCTTAAGATTGTGTTCGTTTATAAAACAGGAAAGCCTGCTACCTAGGTAGCAGGCTTTCCTGTTTTATAAACGGGTTTGTCGGACTAGTCTATCCAGCGGAATTTATATTCTAAGCTTGGTGCCTTCATACGCTCTGCTACTCGTTTCAGTCTGTTAGGCAGGGCCATAACATAGTCGCGGGCACGCTCACCTGCTTCGTTAAGGCCAGTAACAGTGTCTATTCTCCACTCTACGAGCAGGTCTTCCAGAATATCAGTATAATCGTGGGCAGTGTATACGCCAATTCGCTGCGCTGCATCTGTAAAGTGGCCAAAGGTTTTACCGATTTCCACCCCTAGCTCCCGCATGTAATGGGCCGGCATTACTATCTTTTTGCGCATCATGTCTTCAAAAGCCAGCATCATTTCGTTTGGATCGGCTTCAAAAATTTTTCCTACAAACGACTTGTATGCTTTGGCATGGCGTGCCTCATCGGCCGCCACATGGCCACAAAGCTTGGCCAGCATCAGGTCGCCTTGTTTTTTGGCAATTTGGGCAACCCTGCGGTGCGAAATGTTGGTAGCTGTTTCTTGGTAGCTGGTGTATACAAAGCTACGGTACGGGTCGTTGTCTGTTTGGAGGTCGAACCCATCGGCAATAAGATATTGCGTAGAGGCTTCCATTTCGCGCATGTTAATGCGGCCAGATAGGAAAAGATAACGGTTCAGGGCATCCCCATGACGGTTTTCTTCAGCTGTCCAGCTTCGGTTCCAGCGCATCCAGGGGCTGTCAGGCTCCTGCGAAAGGCCATCGATTTTCATAAGCCAGCTTTCGTAAGTTGGCAACGCTTCTTCTGTAATGGTATCTCCTACTAGCACTGCCAGTAAGTCATACGATAAGTCTCTTGCACGCTCCCGTAAGTTCTTTACTTCCTCGAAAAAAGTTTCAAAACGGGAATCAGGCAAAAGGTCAGCAGGTTGCCAGCTATCTTCTACCGACTTTATCAACTCGTTGTACTTTTCAGCAACGAAGTCTTCCATCCATTTCATTACTTCTACACGGGAGGAAATAGTTGTGATCATCTTACCAGGTGTTATTTTAAAAAAATCAAATATACATATAATATCCCAAATTAACTTTAGCCGCTTTTTAAAACTGCTAGACTCTAGTAGGACTCTTATAAATACTATTTACGTAAAGTTTCAAAAGTGTTTCCCTAAATTGTTTTTTTAGATGATATATACTACAAAACAAGGGGTTAATCTAATTTTTGGCAATAATAAAGAAATTGGTTTAGAATTTAAGTTTGGCAGGCGTAGAAAGTTTTTACACAAGGCTGCCTTTAATTTTCTGGTATTGGTACAATGTTTCAACATCTTTTAAAAAACTCAGATAGTTCATCTTTAGAACAGCAGCCATAACTAACGTGCGGTACAGATAAAGAAATGTCCATCAAAATTTTGCGGTAGTGTGTAGCAGTAAAACGTTTTCCCCTGTCTTCTTGATAAATGCTTCTTGGCTTTTGTAATTTGGCACAGGCATCTAATTCTCCTAATCAAAATGGCCTTCCGGAGGCAGCATACATAATTTTGGGCCTAGGGTAAGGTTCAGACATTTCCTATAGCCAGGGCTAAAAATTCCACAAAGTATCTTGTGTTGCCGTTAAGCAAACATATAAATACCCACAGGTTAACGAGGCGTAATAAAAACCAACAAGTGTAACAAAGCAGCAGGTGCTGCTGCTTTTTGCTGTACAGAAAGCGACAGCACCTGCTGCTCTTAAAATATTTTATTTTATCTAAAGTCTAGTAGTCGTGCACCATATATATTACAAGGAGTTGCGTCTGATCAGGGTAAACGGATTGTGGATTTTTTCTCTCAGTTTATGCTTAATTAAACAGGCTGCTGTTTCACCCATTTTTTCATGATCTGTGGAGATGACCGTGATACCATTATCCAGAATTTTCTTAAGTGGGGTGTCGTTATACGAAATCAGGCCAATGTCTTTGCCCAGCACCATGCCGCGCGCCCTGCTTTGGGTTATCAGGTCGGCCAGGTCAGATTCTTCCAGCACAATATAAGCTGTTTTGGCTTCCAGGGGCTCTTCTTTTATGCTGCTTACAATGGCGTGTTCAAAAGAAGCTTCCCGGCAGAAGTGCCTGAATCCTTTTACGATCTCAATCGGGTAAGAGACTTCTTTGGGGTAAACCAGCACCAGTTTTCGGTACTTGGCAAGCAGGTCGTTGCCTGAATGAAGGGCCGCTCTGATATCGCGTTCAAAATCCTGGTAAATGGCGGCGCAATCGCCGGCAAACGACTCTATGTTTTTGTCGAGAAGCAACAGCTTTTCGGGTGGAATCATTTCGATTGTTTGCATAGCCACCTCTACATTGGCGTAGAAGTGCGGCATAATAACGTAGTACTGGTATTTGCCGAGGCTCTCTTTAATAAAGTTTTCACAAATCTTGCCGTCGTAATGGTGAACCTGCAGATCAACTACGGCATCTTCTCCGAGGCTCTTAAGCAAGGAGTAGTACACAGTCTTTTTGTAGGCGCTCAACTTGTTAAACAGCAGCAGCACCCTAATCTTATCTGAGGCGAAGGAGTGGCTAATGTAACAGCCTTTACCTTTTACTGAGCTTATTACTCCACGCTTGCGCAGCACCTTGTATGCTTTCTCTATAGTGTCGCGCGAAAGGTAATACATTTCACTGGTCTCATTGATAGAGGGAATACGATGACCACGTTTCAAGACCCCTGCCTCAATGTCTGCGATAATTGCATTTACAACCTGTAAATACTTTGGAGTTGCTGATGCCTCCTCAATCCGGTCCAATAGTTCCATGGGAAAAGAATACCGTTAAATAAAACACACTAAAAACAGCTGAATTGCAGCAGACGCCAACAACCTGACACATTACAAGACTTCGTCATGAAAAGATTGATGAGCCAAAAGAATCATCATCAAACGCCTTTTGCGCAATCGATTACATATTAATTATTTTTTATCAATTAACAAACGATTGTTCTTTATTATTTTAAAAATTAGGGATAAATAACGTTTCAAGGTAATATTGAATATAGTAGATATGGCATACTAACGGGAAAGCTGAAAGGAAGTTACCTATGGTAGACGTGCCAAATTAACACACGCCATAAGTACTTGTAAATAAGGAATGAGCAATCGATTACATTGATAAAAGAGTTTTTTAACCTATGTTTAAACCTTAACTTAACGTAGGATAAATTACACAAAACAGGGCTTAGAAAATTATAAACAGAGACTGCTTTTATAATGAATTGGGTAACTGAGCTAATAAAGATACAAACCCAAACTAACTAATGTTAGAACAAAGATTTGTTTAGCAAATATAATTATTTAAATATAAACAACTTGTTCACATAAAAATAATTTACCGGCTGCTAATTGTAATGTTGCTTAGACCCTGAAACCATTACCCACTGCTTTTGCCTCCTGCCTACAAGATAAATGAATGTTTGAAGCACAGTTGACACATCGTGGTGATATGATGGGCAGACCCAGGTAGAACCTGGAGGCTTACCACACTTTTTAGCCTCCTGAAGGCCATTTTTATTAGAAGAATTAACTGTGGCGTGTTTTGCAGCAGATGGCTGCAAAAGCTTACCGATTAACGATGATGCCCAGCATATCGGCAATTTGGTTCTCGAAGGTCTTTAGGGAACGGATGGTGGTGAGTTGCCTTATCTGCTCATCAGGGTCAGTAACCAGCCGCAGCTTCTCCATTTCAGTTTTGATCAGGAGCTGCACGTTGCGCCACTTCAGGCGAAGCACGGCCCGTTCGGCACCATAGGGCAGCAGATCCGACTCGTGGGGCACAAAAATTTGGTGGGTAGCCCAATTGTGGCTCAGCTCGTGCTGCTCCGAAAGCAAACTAATGGCCTCAGCCCTGATCTCCTGGTCTGGGTAATTAATAAAGTCTTCGGCTGTTGGCAGTTTTTCTTCGCATAGTTTCTCCTTTACCAGCTGCATCAGGCGGCCATACAAGGGAGTACGAAACTCTACATCCTCCAGCTGCTCCAGCATGTATTGGCAAGTAGTAATGCCTTCTTCCAGCACGCGATCGGGGTAGTTGAGCAGCATGCGCACAATTTCCCGCTCATACCGTTTTAAAATATCGGTATCAGAAGGCTCCTCCTCAGGCTCCGGCTCAGTTGGCATGGGTGGTTCTAACCCAAACGAGCTGCCTGTTTTGGGCGGCTGCGGCTGCTGCCGGTCCTGTAGCTGCATTTTATTGTACTCCGACACGAGCACCTGCTCATCTATGTCGAAGATGAGGCTACAGCTCCTGAAAAAAACTGATCGCTTGATCGAGTCCGGAATTTTAGCAATGGAGGCTACAATTTCACGGATAGCTTCTGCTTTTTTAACCGGATTATCTTTGGTATCGGCAGCATAAAGGCTGGCTTTAAAAGATATAAAGTCCTGCGCCTGTTTCTGTACATAGGCTTTAAAAGCAGTGTCGCCAACCTTGTGGATGTAAGAATCCGGGTCCTCCCCTTCCGGAAAAGTCACTACGTTTACGTTGAGCCCATTTTCCAGAATCAGGTCGATGCCCCGGAGCGAGGCTTTTATACCGGCCGCATCGCCATCGTACAACACGGTAATATGCTGGGTGTACCGCCCGATAAGCTTAATCTGGCCATCAGTGAGGGAGGTACCTGAAGAAGCCACCACATTATCGATGCCACCCTGGTGCAGCGAGAGCACATCGAGGTAGCCTTCTACCAGGTAGCACATATCCTGCATGCGCATGGCCTGCCGGGCCTGGTACAGCCCGTACAGCACATTGCTCTTATGATAGATTTCCGACTCAGGCGAGTTCAGGTATTTCGGGCTCTTTTTGTCGTTCGATTTCAGCGTTCGGGCACCGAAACCAACCACCCGTCCCGACACATTATGGATCGGGAACATAACGCGTCCCCTGAACCGGTCGTAGCGCTTATCGTCCTTTACAATAGTAAGGCCGGTAGCTTCGAGGTACTGTTGCTGAAAACCTGCTTTCAGGGCTGCATCGGTCAGGTCGGACCAGGCATCCAGGCTGTAGCCGAGTTCAAACTTTTTGATAACAGCAGCCGAGAGACCGCGTTCTTTTAGGTAGGCTTGCCCAATGCTACCCTGCTCGTGCTTGTGCAGGTTCTCCTGAAAGTGCTTGTTGGCAAAATCAGTGATGATGAACTGGCTGTCGCGCTCGTTCTGCTCGCGGTTGCTTTCCGGTGAGGCGGTTTCTTCCGGAATTTCGATGCTGTACTTTTTAGCCAGGTATTTGAGCGCCTCCGGAAAACTGGTGCCTTCCACATCCATGATAAACTGCACCGGGTTCCCGGCCTTGCCACAGCCAAAGCACTTATAAATACCCTTTGCAGGCGAAACAGAGAAAGAAGGAGACTTTTCGTGGTGAAACGGGCAGCACGCCCACATGTTCTGCCCCTTTTTCTTAAGCGACACAAAATCGCCCACCACCTCTACAATGTCGGCGCGGGCCATAATCTGGTCAACTGTTTCTTTTGGGATCAGGGACATGTTTTTCTCCTTTGAAGGACTACAAAGATAACAGATACCGCCTTTGCCCTACCAGTTGCATGCAAATAAATTTAAAAGGCTAGGGTGCAGAAGAAATATAGGGCCAGTTAAATTCCTCTAATAAAAAGGCCCTTCGGGAGGCTTTTTAGATCATGTTTAAATTTTAAAGAATGGGTAAAAAGAGCGAGTCAGTCCGTAAGCAAAAGTGACCAAACTTTAAGGCTTATGGAATCTCAATACAAGAGACTAACTGACTCGCAATGGGAAGTGGT
>NZ_JBLIQL010000026.1:0-56800 GCF_047525655.1 Pontibacter sp. 13R65 | reverse complement strand
GATTTAAAATCTTTATCCCGAATAATTAAAGTTACAGTTCCTCCGTCCATCCAGAGTTGAACATCTTCAATTGTTAGTTTATCTGAAGTATTGAACACTTTTATAATTTGTTATTTTCGCACAACTACTGTATATACGACAACCTACGCTTATCTGCACTATGTACGTAGTAGCAAAGCCCTCTTTTAGCGCCTATTTGCTGATCGTATCTGGTATTGGTGAGTGAGGTATGCATATGTTTATATTGTTAAGCGAATATATGTGATTACTAGAGATTATCCAACGGACTGACAATTTTATCCAAAGCATGGGTGGTAATATGGGTATATATCTCAGTGGTCTTGCTGCTCCGGTGGCCCAGCAGCACCTGGATGTAGCGCAGATCTGTCCCCTGCTCCAGTAGATGGGTAGCAAAGGAGTGGCGTAGCATATGGGGTGTAGCGGGTGCTTTCACCCCAGCCTTTTCTTTACAGGCCCGGAAAACGTGACGGATGCTTTCTACCGTATACTGCCCACCCGTCTGCCCCTCAAAGAGCCACACCTTAGGCTTGTATTGTTTGTAGTAGGCGCGCAAACTCTCCAGCAGCTTTTGCGAGAGCAAGGTGGTGCGGTCTTTCTTGCCTTTTCCGCCACGTATGAGCAGCAGGTTGCGCTCCGATTGTACATCCGTAAGCTTCAGATGAATCACTTCCCCAATCCTTAAACCACCGGCATACAAGAGTTGAAGCATGCAGCGGTGTTTTAAGTTCTCTGTCACAGACAGGATTTTGAGCACATCCTGCTTGCTCAGCACCTGAGGAAGGCGCTCTGGCTTTTCTGGTCGCTCTACCTGGTTTAACTGCACTTCATGCCGCAGTAGCACCCGCTGGAAATAAAACTTCACAGCATTGATGGATTGATTCACGAATGAAACAGAGTACGTGCCTGCCTGCACCATGCTGCGATGGTAGTGGTTGATCTGTTCTTCCGAGAAAGCATGTATCACATTCAGCTCCTTGACCTTGTGCGCATTCAAAAAGCGAAGCAGCAGGCTGTGGTAGGTACGTATGGTACTAAGCGAGTAGTTGAGCAGAAACAGCTTTTCCAGGTAGGCAAGCGGGCAAGGGAGGTACCCCTGGCCTTTCTGGTAGCTTTGTTCCCAAAGCCTGGCCTGCAGGGCCATGTCTTTGACCTGCATCGTTTGGGCCAGCCATAACTGGGCTACAGGTTCCAGTTCTGAAAGCAGCGAGTGCATAGACTGGCTTTGTGTATTAATCACAAAGCACTGCATGTCTGAAAGCCAGCGGGCCACCTGGCTCTGCTTCAGGCAGGAGAAGATCTCCTTGTTGTATTGGTAGCTTAGTTGTATATAAGCTTTGCCCTGGTGTTCCAGGGGCTGCAGGCGTACTACAGGCCGTACAGGCACCTTTTCCAGTGGTTCGGTTAAAACAGCACTTTCTTGCTGTAAAATGACCGTTCCGTGGGCTGGGCGCAGGCGCCTGGGTTTATATAAGTAACGGGTATCCACTTTAGCAAGCCCTTGGAAATGCTGGTGCAGCATCTCGATAACCTGATTACTGTGGTGCATGACAAAGCACTTGTAGGTCTTGCTGTACCTGATCCAGGCAGCTTCTTTTAAGCGCTTTAAGATAAAGGGGTTCGGCTTGTGCAAGATACGGATAAAGGATTTGCCCCCGTGCTCCAGCGGATTTAAGAACAATACAGGTAGTTGATGCAGATAAGCCATGGCAAATAAGGATTTACGACCTGTAAAAGTAAAATCTTTTATAGCCGTAGCCGCGTTTATACGCGAGTATACACGGATATACGCGCTTATAAACGCAGCTAAGTTATGAACCACTCCAGAACTTGCATCCAATGCGGAACAGCCATGGTGGGCAGAAGCGATAAGCGCTACTGTTCTGACTCCTGCCGACACCTGGCCAACAACGTGGTAAAGCAGCAAAATCAACACGAGCGCAGGATTCTCCACATCAATGCCACGCTCAGAAAGAACCGCAGCATCTTAAAGCAGCTTAGCCCGCAGGGCAAGACCACTATCCCCCGCCAGTACCTGGAGCTAGCAGGCTTCGACTTCCGCTACCTTACCCAGATCTACCGCACCCGGAAAGGAAACACCTACCACCTATGCTATGATTATGGCTACCTGCTCTTACCTGAGGAGAAGGTGCTGATTGTCAACTGGCAGCCCTACATGGATGAGCCTGGCAAAGAGTAGATGTCTTGAAAATATATTTTTGCTTTTCTATTGAAGAAAGGCTTCTAAAATAGAAAGATCTCTGTGGATAAAGTTCGATAATTCAATCCTTCGGTCTACTCGAAAGCCCTTTCAGGTAAAACTGGAGCGGCTTTTTTGGTTTGATAAAATTCCCTTTCGGCGAAGTACATAAATTCATATTCCTGAAACCATGATGATTTTATGATATTTTGTTTCTTTAAGTTACGGATTATATTCCCCCCCTAGACCGCCTTCAATACTTAATTTCATATTTTCCGTATCCTATGTAGTCACACATATTAGAGATTTATATAGCATAATTTTGGTCCGCTTATATCCCACGAACTGAATAATCAGCATAAATTTGTGCACTTTCATAACTTCTCAGAATAACACCTAAAAGTTATATTATGAAACACCATTAGAGCAGTTTACTTTTCCTGCTAATTCCCTTCATCAATAAGGCACAGGTAGTTCAGTAAATCCCTGCTTCAGATCCATATGGTAATCTTAAATAAGCCTTTAGATGTTTTATCACTTCCTCAGAAAGAGATTTATGGGCAAAACCTGAAATAAGCGTATAATTTTGTGCCTTTTCTCTATCAGCTCTGCATATTGAAAAAGAAAGGGTATAAAGATGTACCTTTCCTGTAAGCGTGGATTCGTAAGGAGAAAGAGCGTCTAAAAATTCCTATCCCTCTATAAAAGGCATGTTCAGGTCCAGAAATTTGAGTTTTGGCTGGTTATTTCTAACAATGTTACTCACCATATTCTATAACACCTCATTTGCATGGAAGTTTTTTTTAGTCTCTCAGAAAAATGGCTTATCTAGAGTGCATTACTTGTGATAAAAGTATTAATCTCACTATTATGTATGTTATGCATACCATTAGTCCGCAAAGAGTTAAGCAAGAGAATGAAACCTCCTATAACCTGTCCTAACTTGTCAGATACAAATGAGGTGTCCCATCTTGTACAATAATTGTAACAGAGTATAAAATAATTCTTTCTGCGACTGAAAGACAGCTTATGTTATAATTAACTCCGATGCCAAGAATAGCAGGTGCAATATTCTGTACACTCTGCTTACCATCTTTCAGATGCCTTATTAGCTTGTATGCTTTTTAGAAATATGGCTACAAGGCCCTTCATATCGAACGAATATATTAATCCAAAGTACTCGGGACAACCTGAAGATGATAGGTAATAGGGCAACCACAGTAACAGCCATCAGCCCCATCATCATAACCACAGTTACCTCTTCCACAAGCTTATACAGGATAAAGAACCCTGCCAAGAAGATGGCTACGTTAAAGGCAAAACTCACGTACATCGCCCCATAGTAGTAGCCAACTTCTGGTTCAAAAGCTTGTCCGCAACACGGACAATTTTTATGCATATCTGCAAATTTGGTTGTATATAAAGTACCTTTTGGGAACATATTCCCTTCACGGCATCTTGGACACTTTACCGTTAATATACTATTCAAAAATGAGGTTCGCTGCTCCATAACTATTTAATTACTTATAAAACCATAGTACAAATATAGGGAGAATACCTGCTTTCTATACGGAACAAAAAGTTTTATCAATCAGACTTTTCTCTATCTTTTGAGTTCCTCCACTAATACGTTCAAGTTATCGCCTACACCTAAATCAAGAGTCACAACATTTACTAGGTGGTCGTTATAAGACAATTTTCTACATTTCCTCTTTGAAGAAAGTATCATCTTACGAATCATCAATATTTCTGAATTGTCCCTATGTCCTTTTGCTAAATTGAGGAAACTTTATGTCTATATAGATTTTCAGGTCAGGGAAACAATTGTTTAAGGTTATTTTTAGCATTGTTTAAAATAACATTACATATGGCAGAAAAAGAATGTTTAGCAACTAGATGATATAGCCTCTTTACCTAAGAATATTCGATTGCATTAACAATTATGCCCCACTACTATGGTTTCACAGCTAAATTTGCAAGCTTGCAGCTGCAATGGAAAAGACAACACCCCTTTTAGGTCCCATTATGTTTGTCGGAACCGCCTCCGATGTTGGCAAAAGTGTTATTACGGCTGGTTTTTGCAGGATATTTAGGCAGGATGGCTATACGCCTGCCCCTTTCAAGGCGCAGAACATGTCGTTGAATAGCTATGCCACACCAGAAGGTTTAGAGATAGGCAGAGCGCAGGCCGTACAGGCTGAAGCAGCTGGAATCCCCTGCCACACCGACATGAACCCGGTACTCCTGAAGCCTACTACAGACAAGGACTCACAGGTAGTGCTGCATGGCAAGCCTGTTGGCACGCAATCAGCCTATGACTATTTCATGGGGAACAACCGACAGGAACTCTTTGTAGAAGTAAAAAAGGCCTTTGACAGACTTGCTAAACGGTATTCTCCCATTGTATTGGAAGGAGCCGGAAGCATCTCGGAGTTGAACCTGAAGCACCGGGATATCACCAACATGCGCATGGCCCTTCATACAGGGGCCGCCACCTACCTGATTGGCGACATTGACCGGGGTGGAGTCTTTGGCAGCCTGTACGGCACAATCGCGCTACTCACACCAGAGGAGAAGCAGTGCATCAAAGGAATCATTATCAACAAATTCAGGGGCGACAGCAGGTTGTTTGAGGAGGGCAGGCGGATGATTGAGAACTTATGCGGGGTGCCTGTGGTGGGTGTCCTCCCCTATTTCCAAGATATCTTCATAGAAGAGGAGGACTCAGTGTCGCTGGAGAAGAAATACAGATCGGCTGTCGCAAGCAAGGTGAACGTTGCAGTGGTTTTGATGAATAGAATGTCCAATTTCACTGATTTTGACCGGCTGGAGAAAGACCCTCGCGTGAACCTGTACTATACTGACCAGCCCGCAGAAATAGCCAAGGCCGATATAGTAGTGCTACCTGGCAGCAAGAACACCATCGAAGACCTGATCCACATCAAGAACAATGGTGTGGCACAGGCCATTTACGAGGCCCACAGGAAAGAGAAAACTATTATAGGCATCTGCGGTGGTTACCAGATGATGGGAGAAACAGTGGAAGACCCGCATCAGGTAGAAAGCAGTATCACAAACACTACTGGCCTAGGTCTATTACCGGTCCGTACCGTTCTTCAATCGGAAAAAACCACCCAACAGTGTAACTTTACCTACAGAGACTCTGCGGAAAAGTGCAAAGGCTATGAGATACATATGGGCCTCAGCACGCCCACCTGTGCAGCAAGTCCTGTTAATTTTTTCACTGATGGCCGCACTGACGGATTTTTCCTGAACAGGAAATGCTGGGGCACCTACCTGCACGGGGTGCTGGATAACACTGTTGTTGTGAACGACATTTTAGCAGAGTATACAACTGTGTCTGGAGAAGCTATTGATTACCAGCAGTACAAGGAGGAGCAGTATGAAAAGTTAGCTGCTGTTATCCGGAAACATGTAGACATGGACCTGATTTACCGCAGCTTACAAACTAAAAATTGAGTACATGTTACACGGACACGGAGACGATGCCTACCGTTACAGGCGTGAAATTAGAGCCGATTTTAGCACCAACGTATGGTATGGCGGTGAGCCAGCCGGTTTAAAAGAGCACCTGTTTAACCAATGGTCCCTGGTACAAAAGTACCCAGAAGTTTTGGCAGAGAGTTTAAATGAGCAGGTTGCACAGCATTATGATATAAAGCCAGAGCAGGTACTCATCAGCAACGGCACTACGGAGAGCATCTACCTGATAGCACAGGCCTTCAGAGGCAAGAGAACTACTATTGCCACACCTGCCTTTGCCGAGTACGAGGATGCCTGCCGGATGCAACAGCACCAGGTAGCATTTATACGCTGGGACGAACTTTACAGCAGTTCCAGGTTAGCGACAGAACTGCTGTTTATCTGCAATCCTAACAATCCGACCGGAAGCGTTTTTTTACCTTTAGAGGAGCTTATCTCTGGGAACCCCCAAACACTTTTTGTGCTCGATGAAGCTTTTATTGAGTTTACGCTTTCCATAGAAACAGCTGTTCCCCTACTTAGCCGTTATGAGAATTTAGTTATACTCCGCTCCATGACCAAAGCCTTTGCCATACCCGGCTTGCGCCTGGGCTATATATTGGCTCATGAGAAACAAATTAACCTGCTAAGAGACTTAAAGTTTCCGTGGTCTGTAAACACCTTGGCGATAGAAGCGGGGAAATTTATATTTGATAATTACGAACTCCTGCAATTACCAGTCAGGCAGCTTTTAGAAGATAAAGAGTCTTTTGCGCTCCAACTGCAACATACAGGAGTTACAGTATACGAAAGTCATACCCATTTTTTCCTGGCTGAAACAACACAGGGCAATGCTGCAGAACTGAAGCAATTCCTGGTTGAGCAGCATGGACTCCTGATACGAGATGCAAGTAACTTCAGAGGATTAAAGGAGACGCATTTCAGAGTAGCCACCCTTGCACCAGCCCAAAATCAATTTCTTATTAAGGCCCTGTCGACATGGAAAAATCACTGCTCCTGATTATCCCGCTCGCTTTAGGATACTTGCTGGACCTGTTACTTGGCGACCCAGAGAAATTGCCACACCCGGTGAGGTTTTTTGGCAATCTCATTTACAAGGGAGAGCAGCTACTGAACAAACAGAAGCATCGGTTCCTGAAAGGTATTCTGCTGGCGCTGGTGCTATGCCTGCTGACTTTCTATACCTTTAAAATAATGGTTGATTTGTTGCTTTCGCTCCACGCTTACCTTTACCTTGTATTTGCAGGAGCCTTTGTTTTTTATGGGTTGGCCAATAAAGGATTGATAGACGAAGGACGAGCGGTTTTCCAGGTACTGCACACGCAGGGGCTGGAGGCAGGCAGAAAACAACTTTCCCGGCTTGTTGGCCGCGACACTTCTAACCTCAACTCGCAGCAAATCAGAATTGCGGTGCTCGAAACCATGTCAGAAAACCTTAGCGATGGTGTAATTGCCCCCTTGTTTTACTATGCGTTGGCGGGCGTGCCGGGCATGATGGCCTACAAGATGATTAATACCCTGGATTCGATGCTGGGTTACCGGAACCAGCGGTACGAGCAGTTTGGTAAGTTTGCCGCCCGCCTCGACGATGCGGCAAACTTTATACCTGCCCGTGTCACCGCCTTGCTTATGGCGCTTGTAACCTGGTGCTGGCAGGCAATGGTATTTGTTTTTAAATACGGACGCAAACATAAAAGCCCTAATGCAGGCTATCCTGAGGCAGCATTGGCAGGCATTCTGAACTGTCGGCTCGGAGGGCCTAATGTTTACCATGGTGTGCTGGTTCATAAGCCCTATATTGGCGAGCAAAACAGAGCAATTGAGCACCAGGAAATCTACCGCGTCAGCAGGATAAACCACAGCACCTGTTTTGCCATGGTGGCAGCCATTATGCTGCTCAGCCTGCTAGTGCTCTAAATCAATCTTCCCAAACAGGTATGCACAGCTATATAATTTCAGGAGGACCCGGAGCAGGGAAAACTACCTTGCTACAGGCCTTGCACCAGAAAGGATTTGCCACCTCCGAAGAAGTTTCCCGACAGCTTATCATTCAAGAAGTTTCCAAGGGGAATAACTGTCTGCCGTGGGTAAACCTCCCCTGCTTTGCCCTTAAAGTCCTGAAAAGGATGATGCAAGATTATGAGCATGCCCAATCATACTCCGGCACTACGTTCTTCGACAGAGGTATACCCGACATTATTTCTTACTTGGAAGCAGCCAATCTTCCCGTGGATGAAGTTTACCAGCAAGCGGTGCAGCAACATCGTTATAATCGGGTTGTATTTCTGGCGCCCCCCTGGCAGGAAATTTATGTAAACGACAGCGAGCGCTGGCAGACTTTCGAAGAAGCCGTAACCTTACATAACGCCATTAAAGCAACCTATCAATCGCTACAGTACACCATCCTTGAGTTGCCGAAAGCTACGGTAGCGGAAAGGGCCGACTTTATTGTATCTCATCTTTAGCTATGACACAATTACTTAAGCCTCAGTTCCTAATTGCTGCACCCTCCAGCGGTTCTGGCAAAACTACTGTTACTTTAGGCCTGCTGCGGGCATTCGCGAACAGCGGCCTAAAGGTGCAGCCTTTTAAATGTGGCCCCGATTACCTCGACCCTGTGCACCATAAGATAGCAGCGCAAAGCACTAGCATCAACCTGGATACATTTATGGCCAGCGCAGCACATGTTAAGCAAATTTATCAGAAATATGCAGCAGAGGCAGACGTAGCGATTGCAGAGGGAGTAATGGGTTTGTTTGATGGTGCTGAGAAGATGAAAGGAAGCAGTGCTGAAATTGCTTCGCTGCTGGGAATTCCCGTTATCCTAGTAATCAACGCTAAAGCCATGGCCTACTCCGCTGCCCCTCTAATTTATGGCTTCAAAAATTTTTATGCGGGTATTTCCCTCAAGGGAGTTATTTTCAACAATGTAAATTCTGCTTCACATTACAGTTTTTTGCAGGATGCCTGTCAGGATGTTGGTGTTGAAGCGCTTGGTTATTTGCCGCACCAGGAAGATATTAAAATCCCGTCCCGGCACCTGGGCTTAAGCACCTCCTCTGCGATAGACTTTGATGCCTTGTGTAATAGAATTGCATTCTCTATTTCAAAAACAGTAAACTTAAATAGGCTGCTGGAAATCACCCAATCAACACTTGTTTTACCGGAAGTAGCTAATGTAGCTGCAGCATCGTCGGAGAAAAAGTACAAGATAGCTGTAGCCCTGGACGAAGCTTTTAGCTTTACCTATCATGAGAACCTGGAAGTGCTGCACCAGTTGGGGCAGGTGACCTTCTTCAGTCCTTTGCAGGATGAAGTTCTTCCGGAGTGTGATTTGCTGTACCTGGCAGGAGGGTATCCAGAGCTTTTTCTGGAGAGGTTGAGCCAGAATAAAACTATGCTCCGATCTATAAAAGCCTACTGTGGGTCTGGTGGCAGGTGCTATGCGGAATGCGGAGGCATGATGTATCTTGGCAAGTCTATTATTGACATTGCCGGGCAGGAATTTGAAATGGTGAATTTCCTGGACTTGGCAACCTCTATCGAAAAGCCAAAGCTGCATTTAGGATACCGCAGTGTCAGAATAAATGACACCGAAATAAAAGGCCACGAGTTTCACTACTCGACCTGTATAGAACTCGAAAATGCTAAAGTTCTAACATGCAAGGTTACTACTGCAAAAGGAATGGCCGCACCATGCAGCATCTATCAGAAACAGCAAACAATAGCTTCTTACATCCACCTGTACTGGGGCGAAAACATTGGCTTTATTCAGCAGTTAATAAAAGGTAACTTTTAGAACACGCCAGCGGATAAACAACAGGATTGGACAAGAGACAACTTCTTTATTTTAAACAGGCTTTTCTCAGGAAATCTTTTTACAACACTTTAGCTACTAATGGAGTTAATGTTTCAGCTGTTAGCTCCTGAATAGATACATACTGTGCTCCCAAGGCTTTAGCCAGTTCTGCGGCTCTTCCTAACTGCACATAGCTACTCTCTGTATTCAGCACTAAACCGGAAACGTTCTTCTCCTTTAGTTGAGAAGCCAGTTGTAAGGTCTGGCTCCAGGGCTCACCACCGCCAGGCAAGGCTACATTTGCTTTGCCGTCACTTAAAATCACCAATAGCGGCTGTAAATCTTTTTTGGGGTTGAGCTTGTTTAAGAGTTGGCAGGTTAGCTGCAAGGCATGCGGAAGCGGAGTTCTTCCTCCTGTTGGCAAATTGCGCATAGCCTGTTCGGCAAGTTCCACACTATTGGTAGGCGGCAGCAGCACCTGTGCTTCTATTCCCCGAAAAGCGATAAGCCCCACTTCATCCCTGCTTTGATAAGCATCTGTCAGAAGGCTAAGAACGGCGCCTTTTACAGCTTCCATACGCCGGCTGGCGGCCATAGACCCTGAAGCATCCACTACAAACAGAATCAGGTTGCCTACTTTGCCGCTACGGACTTTCTGGTGCAGGTCCTGACGTGAAACAGTAAGCTGTTCAGGGTCGCGCAGCAGGGACTGGTATACAGTTGCCTCTACTGCTAAATCAGTAGGACTGGTGTCAGGTACAGCACGAACAAAATGCCCTCTTTGCGTATGCATGGTTTTGTTTCTACGGCCAGCTGGTGGTGCCTGCAGCAAAAAGTTTTTAGCAGGCACGGTTTCAACTTGTGGCGATGCTATTGCCGGGGCAGCTCCAAATACCTGTTCTGCTGCGGGTGAATCTTTTTGTATTGCTTCCTCCTCCTCCTGTTTCTGCTCCGTATCAGGCGAGGTTTCCTCTGCTAGTTCAGAGGTAATCTCAGGCTGAGTAGCGGGATTATCATGTGGCTGGTTTTGGGGTTTGGAGGAAGCTTGTTGCATCAGCTCATCCAGTTTATCTCCGTTTAATTTATCTTCTGAAAAAGGTGTTTTGCGCTTCCGGTGCGTTAGAGCCAGTTCAGCAGCTTGGCGTACGTCCTCAGCCGTGACTTCAAGTCGTTTAGCCCATGCTGCCAAGGTCAGTGCGGTTTTGTATAGTACAATATCTGCCCGCAGGCTGGTTACCCCTAATTCAGTGCAGAGCTGGCTGATAAGGGTAAGCAGGCCTTCCGGAAAGATTACGGATGGGAGTAATTGTCTGGCAGCAATAAGCTGCTGCTGCAAGGCTTTCTGCGGCGTTTTATAATGTGCCCTAAACTTATCTGTGTCCGCCTCAAAGGCAATCCTGCGGCGCACGACCTCTGTCCTCTCCTTTATATCTCCCGGAGCTTCTACGTCTACCATTATACCGAACCTGTCCAGGAACTGGGGGCGAAGATTGCCTTCCTCCGGGTTCATCGTGCCAATAAGTGTAAACCGGGCCGGATGACTTACCGAAAGGCCTTCGCGTTGTATGGTATTTACACCCATGGCGGCTATATCCAACAGCACATCTACCAAATGATCGGGCAACAGGTTAACTTCATCAATATACAGTATCCCCTGGTGCGCAGCCGCTAAGAGTCCTGGCTGAAGTTTCTTTTTCCGCTCTGCCAGCACGCCCTCCAGATCCAGACTACCAATCACCCGATCCTCCGTAGCGCCTAAAGGCAGGTTAACAAAAGGTGACATGGCTTCCACTACCTGCACATCAGGCTGCTGGCAGGCAGCACAAACTGCTAGGAGTTTTCCCTGCGCACAATTGTACGGGCAGTCAGCTACTTTCAAAATAGGTGGCACTATTTCCGCAAGGGCGCGTGCTGCTGTACTTTTTGCCGTTCCTTTTTCACCCCGAATGAGCACACCGCCTATACCTGGGTTAATAGCGCTTAACAATAAGGCCAGCTTCAGCTTCTCCTGCCCTACAATGGCAGCAAATGGATAATTCATAATGGTAGGTGTAAATACATCTTATACTTCATGACGGGCTTCCAGCATTGTCTCACTGCTCAGGTAAACATCTTGTAATGCCTGGAGCACTTCAGTGGTTGGTGTAGCCCACATACCCCGTTGAGCGGCCTCTAGCAAGCGCTCGGCAACGGCATGTAAAGCCCAGGGGTTGTTGTCAGAAAAGAACTGCTGCATTTCCGGTTCGAGAGCGTAGGTCTCAGCTATTTTTTCATACATCCAATCATCTACTACATGCGCTGTGGCATCGTATCCAAACAGATAGTCTACGGTAGCTGTTAGCTCCAGACCGCCTTTATAGCCATGCCGCTTAATTCCTTCCAGCCATTTAGGGTTCACGACCCTGGAACGAAACACTCTGTTAACTTCTTCTTTCAAATCGCGCACCACCGGCCGGGACGGGTCCTGTGAATCCCCGAAATAGTTTTTAGGCTGTTGCCCGGTCAGGCTGCGGATGGTGGCAATCATGCCGCCATGGTATTGCAGGTAATCATCACTATCAAAAATGTCGTGCTCCCGGTTATCCTGGTTATGCAGCGCCACTTCCACCACTGAGAGTCGCTGGGCAAACTCACTACGGGCTTCAACGCCACTGGCACTACCGGTATAAGCATAGCCACCCCAATTAATGTAAGTTTGGGCAAAATCAGCATCAGAATGCCAGTTCCTTTCCTGTATAAGAGGCAATATACCGGCACCATAGCTGCCGGGCGGTGAGCCGAAAATACGGAAACCTGCCCGCTGCTCTGCTTCCTCCATAGGCATATCTCCCTGTGCCTGTAATGCTGCCAGGTCTCTTAAATAATGCTTGCGGACATAATTCTCTTCTGCCGGCTCATCCAGCGAGAGCACCAGTTGTACCGCTTCATCCAGCAGCTCAATCAGATGGGGGAATGCATCTCTGAAAAACCCGCTGATGCGCGTCGTAACATCAATGCGGGGCCGCCCTAATTCCTGTAACGGTATCACCTCCACCTTTACGACACGTCGGCTCTCTGTCTGCCAGACAGGGCGAACACCCAATAGCGCCAGGATTTCTGCCACATCATCGCCATGGGTACGCATAGCGCTGGTTCCCCAGATACTGATGCCTACGTTCTCAGGGTAAAGGCCTGACTCTTTCAGATGGCGTTCCAGTACCTCCCGCGCTAATTGCTGGCCTACCTGCCAGGCCGCCTGCGACGGCAAGGCCCTTGGATCGACGGTATAGAAATTACGACCGGTGGGTAATATATGGGCCATTCCGCGGGTTGGTGCGCCACTTGGTCCAGCAGGCACATAGCCCCCTGATAAACCATGCAGGAGATTCGTTATTTCATCGTAGGTATGTGCCAGGTTCGGCATTACTTTACGGCAGACAAACTCCAGCACCTGTTGTATGGGTTCCAGGCCTGCCTGTGCAGGCGCTATATTGAACGTTTCCTGCAATACGTCAGGAAGTGAAGCTATCTTGTAATTATGCTGGTGCAGGACCCGGAACAGATGGTTGCTTAATTCATCTATCACTTCCAGTGCATCTGCTCCTGTTACTACAGGTCTTCCGGCTAATGTTTCAAACTGCGTGGGCAGCGTATTTATCCGCTTTCCTTTGTGAGCTAAGAGGTCTGATATGTCAAATCCAAAAAGGGAAGCGACGGCTGCCTGAAGGCCTGGAACTTCTATGTTAGCAAGCCGCGTAAGCGATTGCAGCATATCAGTCAACGCTTCTCCGGCTGGCGCTTCCCCTAAGATATGCAGGCCGTTCCGGATCTGGGCGGCTCCCAGTTCACATAAATACCCGTCGATATCCTCAATCAAATGGGCAATATCCTTTCCGTCCATTTCAGCAAGGCTTGCCGGCACGCCTTCAGGTGTCATCTCGTCGTCCCAGTCATGCTTGTGGTCCCCGTGGTCGCGCTGTAGCATCACTGCCAGGTCTTTATCTAAATTCGTTTGTTTAATCAGGTCCCATATCTGCCGTTGCAGCAAAGGCAGTTTCGTCGGATCCAGTGTTTCCACCTGGTAGTATTCATCTACAAGCTGGGTTAACTGGGCCAGTTCACCATAGCTGTCAGCAGAGGTCATCGGAGGCGTAAGATGGTCCACCACCACCGCGTGGGCCCGCCGTTTGGCCTGCGAACCTTCGCCCGGGTCGTTTATAATGAACGGGTAAAATAGTGGCAGGTCTCCTAAGAAAGCATCCGGAAAACAATCTTTTGATAGCCCTATCCCCTTTCCCGGAAGCCACTCCAGTGTTCCGTGCTTCCCGACATGCACCATGGCATCGGCGCCCCACACATCGCGAAGCCAGCGGTATAAGGCGTAATAATGATGGGTGGGTGGTAAATCAGGCTGATGATAAATAGCATCCGGGTCCATGCCATAGCCACGGGGTGGCTGTAGCGCAACCAGCACATTGCCAAACTCCAGGCCTGCCAGCGAAATATGTCCGTTGTGTACATAAGTTTCTCCCGGCGGCGGTCCCCACTGCTTCTCTATTTTTTGCTGCAAGGCAGTAGGTAGTTGCGAAAACCAGGCAGCGTATTCTTTAGCTGGTACCCTGCCTATAGCATCAGTTAATTGCTCCGGTGTCAGGTAGGTTTCATCGTAAGAACAACGGCTAATCAGATCGTGAATGAGTTGCGTACCGGAAAAAGGAAGATCTCCTGTTTGATACCCTTCTGCCTGCATTGCTTGTAGGATAGTCATCAGGGATGCCGGTGCATCCAAGCCTACGGCGTTGCCTATCTGTGAGGCTTTGCTGCTGGAATTGGTAAAGATGAAGGCAATCCTTTTTTCCTGGTTAGGCAAATGCCGTAAGCGGGCAAATCGGGCTGCCAGGCCAGCAACACGTTCTACTCTATCCTCCAGCGGTTCGTATCCTTTTGCTTCACGCCCTTTTTCTTTAAAGGAAACAGGCACCGTGATAATGCGTCCGTCAAACTCCGGAATGGCTACGTTCATCGCCGTGTCAAGCGGATTTAGTCCACGGCTGGACGCTTCCCACGGCCCGCGCCCCATGCCGCTGGTGATAGCCTGCAGTATAGGAATATCCAGCTGACTCAGCACCTTTTCTCCGGACATGCCAGCTTCGGTTGCATTCCCATCACGCATGGCGAATGAAACAGTGTTGACTAAAACATCTATCCGCACATCGTTCTCTTCCCTAAAAAAGCCAAAAGCATACGGCCACCTTGTTTCAGGATCAATGGCTTTTAGGGAAGCTGTATAAACAGGTAGCACGTTCAGGCCTTTATCTTCCAAAGCCCTGACCAGTGAATCTATAAAAGTTGTATTGCCACTAATCCAGTGGGCACGGTATAAAGTGAGCCCTACTGTAGGATATGCTAGGTTTTGCCTTTTCACCCAATCCAGCATGCTGGCATTTTCAGGAAGATCAGGATGATAAATGCCGTGGTCAGGTAACATAACGGGCGCTTCGTATCCAAAGCCTGTCATGAGCAGGTGGTCAGACAGAAAGTGTAGTAGCGAAACTAGATTAATATGGCCGCTTGCCTCCAGGTACGCCTGGGCTTCATGCAGAACCGCGGGCGATACCGTGGAAACGGCAGCAAACTCGGGGTTAAGTTCGCCGGTGCCACTCAGCACAATTAAATGCTGCCCCTGGTTTTTAGCGCGGCGCACCAATTCACCAAAACCAGGAATACTGCTTGGGCGGCCTAGTATGCGCAGGATGGTGATTTGGGCAGCTGCAATCTCCCGGTCCAGTAACTGCGCCATGTGCGCCTCACTTTTTACAGCCAATAGGTTTATACCCATTGTTTTTGGGAAATCTTCAGGCAATACCTGCAGGGAGCGGTGCAGCGTCAGTAAATCGGTATCGGCGTGTGTGAGGAAGACGATGCCTCCATCTGGTTCAGGTACTTTATCGGAAGAAGCAGGAATCTCAGCGCCTTTCCAGGTGTAAAACTGGAAAACATATTCATTAAGCTCTGCGGGTGGAACCAGAAAACCATCCGCCGCAACCATGCTTTCAATATAATCGAAAATGGCTTTCACCTGCCATTCGTTATTAATAGAATGAAACCATACAGAGTGTCCGTCAAAGAGTAAGGTCACTACGTTGGCTAGCGTACAGGGCCCGAGGCATCCGCCTTTCGTCATGTGCACTATATTCCGCAGCTTGCGCTGCAGCCACTCGCTTTTATACAAGTCAACCGGAACAGGTGCATAGCCCCTATCCACCCTGCCACAGCAGCAAGCATTATAGCAGTAAGACAAATGCCCCCGGCGCTGCACGAGGTTAATGGCTTTCCCATCGGATCGTATCACCCGCTGACGCTTAAATTCTCTCATGTGGCTTCTATTTTGTTCTCCTTGATAAAAAATGAAGACCAGGCCTAGTAGAAGGTTATTCCTGATAGTATTGCCGGATCAAGTAAACTAGCCTTGACAGACTGCTTTCACCGCTATAAACAAACTTTATAGCAGCCCAAACACCTGTTCCAACACCGGATAAAGCCCTATGGCGATGGAGAAAAGTCCGGCTGCAGCCATCAAGTATTTAAAGAAGAACCTGCTCCGCTTGAACATATGGGAAAAGGACAGCGTGAGGAGGTAACCGTAAAGGGTCATGGTCAGCAAAATGCCCACAGACTGATAGATGATAATCCAAAGCGCAGCGTAGCCATCATCTGCGGCCATGGTTAAAGCTACCGTGCACGCACCTCCCGTACCTGCCACACCATGCAACATGCCTATGCCCAGAGAGCGGGGCACAACAGCAGCTTTCTTCTCCGCTTTTACAAGGGGAACCACCACTGGATTATCTTTTCTGAAGACTAAGCGCATCGTACTGATGCCAATCCAGACCATCATAGGCCCAACCACCCATTCTGCCACTGTACTAATACTGGCAGGCAGGGAAGATTTTAGCAGTAGTACACATATACTTAGCAGAATCAGGGTAAATGAATGCCCCAGCGCCCATTGGCTGGATTTCCAGATGACGTTGCGCAGCTTAGCATTGCTGTCTTTTTCAGAACTGAGTACAGACACGGCTGCCATATGGTCGGCCTCAAAAGAGTGCTGTACGCCCAGTACAAAAGACTCAATAAGTAGAGGGGATGGCATCAGTTACATGCAGGTTTAGATGAAGTAACTTCTGCCGGGTCCATGCCATCATCTCCTTCATTAAACAGGATATTTTCCAGCAACTGCCCCTGCATTACATGGCTGGTGACAATTCTTTCCGCCCGGCTTACGGTCATCTCCCTGTACCAAACACCATCGGGGTGTACAAGCATTGTTGGGCCACTTTCACACTGGCCTGTGCACAAAGTTTTGATAGTATGTACCTCCGCTTCTAAGGCGTTTTCTTTAATAGAGGCTCTTAGGGCTACGATATTTTCCTCGCCTCCTTTTTTGTTGCAGGTAAACCCGCTACACATAAAAATGATTTTGTTTACTTTGGTCAGGTCCTTACCCACGGCTTTATCGTTGTTTATAGAAAACATAACCTGCCTGTACACAAACAGATAGCATAAGCTTCTGTTGGTGCAGCAGCAGGATTGATTACAATAAAATAGTTAAAGGAATACAGGTTTAACTATCCCAAGCCTTTTACCCGAAAGCATTGGAAATTGCTTGTACTGGCAGGTCTTCTGACTTACTCTGATTTGTCGGGCCTTCCCATCCGGTACATGGATAGTGGCAAGAGGATTGACAAAACGCTACTCGAGCTTACAGCAGCGGGAACTGTTCCGGACTCTCACCGGATTCCCTATTAATTCCCTCCCGGGAAACCAATACAAGGCAAAAGTAGACAATTATTTGAGATACCACCAAATATAAGCAGTATGGCCTGGCAGAATGTGTAAAGAAATGGCAGGCTCAAAAGGCCTGTTGATGCAATTTCATTCTGGAGAGGCTTTAACATTTGCAGTAGCTTTTACTTCGTCTAGCTTTAAATTCATAAATCTTTATACCTTTGCCTGTACATAGGTAGCTGGACCCGTACTTCAAAAAAAGTACGGGTCTGCTTGAAAAGGGAATACCGGTGAGAATCTGGAACAGTCTCCGCTGCTGTAACCTCATGATAATAAGCTGACAATATAATGCCACTGTTCTGTATAGAATGGGAAGGCTGTCAGCTTTGGGGAAGTCAGAAGACCTGCCTTTGTAGATACCACTCACAGCTTTCGGAAGAAAGGCTAAGAGCTATGATAAAAAAAAGCAGGAAACCCGCGAAGGCCTGCAGGAAAGGGATTTTCCTGTTCGCCTACCCCCATTCTTTTGTTTGTAACTGCCTCATCGGTCTGTTGCTGTTGGCCAGCTCCTGTGAGCAAACTCCCAAAGAAGTCTCCCAAAACACTACTGCTACGCCACAAAACCTTTTCCCGGAAAAGGCTGAGGTAAAGCACGCCAATGGATTTACTCTATCATACCACGGCAACTACAAAGTGGTGCATATTCTGAATCACTTCGAAAATAAATCTGATACATTACAATACATCCTGGTTCAAAGAGGCACCCCTCCTCCCCCACATTATCCTGATGCCCAGTTAATAGAGATTCCGGTACGCCATTTAGTTGGTATGTCGTCTATGCATGTGGGGCTTATAGATTTTGCGGAGTCTGCCGATGTACTGGTGGGGCTTGGAAATCTGAAGTATGTTTCTTCATCTCACGTGATACAAAACATAGCCGCCGGTAAAGTGAAAGAAGTAGGCCGAGGCAGCGAGATGAACGATGAGTTACTTATTGCCATGCAGCCCGACCTCGTGATGGCAGTAGGAAGCCCCGACGCCACCTTTAGCCGTTATCAAACCTTGATTGGTGCAGGTATTCCGGTGCTACTGAACACCGAATGGCTCGAAACCACCCCTTTGGGCCGTGCAGAATGGGTGAAGCTGATGGCCGCACTCTTAAACAAGGAAGAACTTGTAAATGAAAAATTCGCTTACGTAGAGAAGGAGTATCTCCGTTTGGCCGCGCTAACTAAGAGCACTACGGATAAACCAAGCATCATCACCGGAATGCCGTACAAGGACATCTGGGCGGTGCCCGACGGAGACAGCTATATGGCCCACTTTCTTAAAGATGCCGCTACGACTTATCACTGGTCTCATGTAGCGGAAAAAGGAAGCCTTCAACTGGACTTTGAAGCCGTTGCGCCAGTAGCTTTACAGGCTGATTTCTGGCTGAATGTGGGCTATGTGTATAGTAAGAAAGACATCGCCGCAAAAGATGTGCGTTATAAAGACTTCAGGCCTTTTGAGCGGGGCACCATCTACAATAATAACAAACGGGTAAACAACAGAGGCGCCAACGATTACTGGGAGTCCGGGGCTGTAAGCCCGCACCTTATACTTGCAGACATCATCAGGATACTGCACCCTGAATTACTGCCGGAACACGAACTTGTGTACTACAAGCAGCTTTTGTAATGGCAGGAAAATTATATCCTGTTCCAGAGCCTTCGGTAGTACACCCGGAGAGCCAGGTAAGCCATATAGCAATTTACGGGCTCCTTTTGCTGGTAGTCCTTTGCTTTATCCTGGATGTAGCGCTAGGCTCTGTTTCTATTCCACTCAGCGAGGTGGTTTCTATTCTCTCAGGGCAGGGATCTGATAATGCGGCATGGGTCTATATCATAGAAAAAATCAGGCTGCCCAAGGCGCTGACTGCCGTTATGGTAGGTTGTGGCCTTTCGGTAAGCGGTCTCCAGATGCAGACCCTTTTCCGTAATCCGCTGGCCGGCCCGTCCGTGCTGGGCATCACCTCCGGGGCCAGCCTGGGCGTAGCATTGGTCATGCTCTCTGCCGGAAGCATTACCAGTCTGTATACCATCAAAGAGCTTGGTATATCCGGCAGCTGGCTCATTGTGCTTGCTTCTACACTGGGGGCAGCTTTTATCCTGCTCCTTATTGTGGCCATCTCTGCCAGACTAAAAGACAATATCATCATGCTGATTGTGGGTGTCATGATTGCCAACATCACTATTTCTATTATCAGCATCTGGCAGTACTTCAGTGCGCCGGAGCAGATAAAAGAGTACCTGATGTGGACGTTCGGATCATTGGGAGGAGTGACGGAAACGCACCTGTATGTGCTGGCAAGTGTTGTTGCCTTCGGTTTGCTTCTCTCTTTTTCCTCCTCTAAGCTCCTCGATGCCCTGCTGCTGGGAGAGAACTACGCCAGAAGCATGGGTCTGACTGTTAACCGGGCACGCCTGCTCATCATTACGAGCACCAGTATCCTGGCTGGCGGCATAACCGCTTTCTGTGGTCCGATTGGCTTTATAGGTATTGCTGTGCCGCACCTGGCCCGCTCCCTTTTTCATGTATCAAACCACCGGGCGCTTATTCCCTACTGCTGCCTCACAGGCACAGTGTTCATGCTCCTTTGTGACATTATCGCGCAGCTACCCGGCAGTCAGACCGTGCTTCCTATTAACGTAATCACAGCACTGATTGGCTCTCCTGTCGTTATCTGGATTATCATCAGCCGAAACAATTTAAGAGCTTCTTTCTGATGGACCAGACCCAACAGCCCATTTTACAAGCCCTCGATTTGACCATCGGATACAAAAAAGGGGCAAAACGCGAGATGAAGGTAGCGGGTCCGCTTCAACTAACGGTGTATCCAGGCCAGCTGATATGCCTGCTAGGACCTAACGGAGCAGGTAAATCAACTTTAATACGCACGCTGGCTGGCCTCCAGCCTATGCTGCATGGTACTGTAGAGATAACTGGAGAAAGTATACACCAGCTGAAGCCGGCAGAGATGGCCCGGAAACTGAGCATGGTGCTGACAGAAAAAGTCAGAACTGGGAACCTGAATGTTTATTCCCTCGTGGCCCTGGGTCGCTATCCCTATACAGGCTGGCTCGGCACTTTAAGTACTGCAGATAAAAAGGTTATCCACTGGGCCATTGAGGCTACTAAAACAGCGCCATTTCTGCACCGGAAAACAGACCAGCTGAGTGATGGTGAGAACCAGAAAGTAATGCTGGCCAGGACGCTGGCACAGGACACACCGCTCATTATATTGGATGAGCCAACTGCCCATTTAGATTTGCCAAACAGGATAGAGCTCATGCGCCTGCTGCACCAACTGGCAAGGCAAACGAAAAAAGCTATTCTGCTGTCCACACACGAACTGGACCTGGCGCTACAGGCGGGCGACCAGGTGTGGTTGTTAGATGCTGAAGGAAAGATGAAGCAAGGTGTACCTGAAGATCTGGTGTTGGACGGCTCCTTCGAGGCTGCCTTCGATAAGGCAGGCTTTCAATTCGACAAAGCCACCGGCACTTTTAATATGCACGAGCCGAAAGACCGACACATACACATGATTGGAGAGGGCGCTACAGCCTTCTGGACCCGAAGGGCGCTGCAAAGAGAGGGCTTCGCTGTCTCAGGCGAAAGCCAGGAGGATGATACGGTTGAGGTGATTGTGCAGGGCGACAAAGCCAGATGGGTAAGTAAACTTGACGGCACCTATACAGAACACCACACTATAGCTGACCTGCTGGCGGCTTTAAAAGCAGTGGCAAGCGCAGCTAATAAGGCCAAACAACGGATATAACACTGACAGAAAATAACTATTAACTATAACCACCCAGAATGAAAAAATAGACGACCACAAACTAAAACGACACACCGTATACAGGTGGCTATGCCGCAAAATGCATGGCCTTAAAAGGGAATCCGGTGAAAAACCGGAGCAGTCCCCGCTGCTGTAATCCTGCGAAGCGCCTCTGATAGTATGTGCCACTGTTCTGCAACAGAATGGGAAGGCCATCAGAGGTCAGGAGAGCCAGAAGACCTGCCTATGTACAAAAGAGCACTATGCATTCGGGTGAAATGCTGGCAGGCCCATTTTTCATGAAGAATAAATATGCCTGTGGCAATCAGAAAGCCCACATCCAAATCCTTGTAATCAAAAACTAATACAATGAAGCCAAAGGCACATTATTCTATTCTCAGAAACGCATTTATTCTGGGGGCTACCTTCGCCACCTTTCCTGTTGCTGCACAACAATTTCCAGCCGATACCCTAAAGGTTAAAAACTTATGCGAAGTGGTGGTGACAACCACCCGCTCAGCTGTTGAAAAAAACAAAACTCCACAAAGTATAGAGGTTATTTCGCAGCAGGATATTGAACTAACTCCAGCACAGGATTTCACAGACATCCTGAAGAAAAATTCTACTGTCAATGTGATACAATACCCAGGGCTATCTGCCGGTGTAGGTATCAGAGGTTTCCGCCCACAGTTCAGTGGCTTAAACCAGCGCACCTTGTTGCTCGTTGACGGGCGACCTGCCGGAACTGTAAACCTGGCTACTATCAACCCGGCCGATATTGAGCGCGTTGAGGTTCTGAAAGGTCCTGCATCTGCCCTTTACGGCTCACAGGCAATGGGTGGCGTGGTAAATGTGATTACCAGAAAGTCGAGCGGTAAAATCAGGTCTTCTGTATTTGCAGAGTATGGCTCCTTCGAAACGGTGAAAGCTGGTGCTATCACAGGCGGTAACATTACAAAAAAGCTGGACTACGACCTTTCCTTTACCACCTTCGACAGAAACAGGAACATGAAACTGGGAGAAGGCAATTTGTTTCGGGACATGCTGAATGCGGGCACAGCCACTAAATATTACGCCGAAGGCCCTGAGGAAGTAGATGACAGCCGAGGCGATGGTTTGCGACGGGAGTATACCCGGTTAAACTACAACACAGGGAGCCTGCGCTTAGGTTACCAGCTTAGCAGCAACTGGCGCGTTGATGTAAAAGGCGAGCGTTTTGTGGCGAAGAACGTAGAGGCTCCCAGTGATATTGCTTTTGGCAACGAACAGCCAAGCATAAAAGATATCAGCAGGGCAAACGGCGAATTAAGCTTATCTGGTAACTTCAGAAATCACCAACTTTCTTTAAGAGGCTATACGGCAGAGGAAAACAACTATAATAATACACTGGTGTCGCGCGGCGCTCCAATTGTCCCCTACCTTTCCTTCCAAAGCAGTACTGCCTGGCAAGGCATACAGCTGAAAGACGTTTACCAGCTGAACCAGCACACCATTATCGCCGGCGTAGACCATAACAATGCCTCTACCAGATCCCGGTCCTTTAACAGCGATAACACCGAAAGGACACCATACTCTCCGAGTTACAGCCTGGTATCATCAGCCGTATATGTGCAGGGACAGTTTCGTTTTCTAGAGGAAAAATTAATTGTTAACCCGGGCGCGCGTTACGACCTCATTACCTACAATGTAAAGCAAACACCGCTCCTGAACACCTACATGCCGGGCAAAGAAACCAACCCCTTCTTTAGCCCAAGCCTGGCAGTGCAGTACCAGTTGCTGACCCCACTTACAGTGCATGCTTCAATCGGCCGTGCTTTTGTAACGCCGGATGCCTACAATGTGGCTGGCTATTCAGAGTCGGTGGCCGCTAACGGCAAGGCGGCTGTTACGCAAGGCAATCCAAACCTGGAAACTGAAAACAGCACTACCTGGGATGCAGGGCTTCGCTTTGGAAAAACAGGCTCAGGCTTTACAGCTGATATCACCTATTTCCGAACCCATGTTAATGACCGTATCACCACGATAAGAACGAACCCTGAAACGGCAGAGTATACGGAAAGTGGCTATGAAATAGCCTCCCGTACCACCTATGTAAACGCCAATGAGGCAAACATAAATGGCCTCGAAGCTGAAGTAGGTTACGACTTCGGAGCTTTGCAAAACCACAGCTATATACTCCGCCTGTTTGCCGGCGCTACTTCTATCAGAAGAGCAGAAGAAGTGACCATAGCAAGCGATGGTTCTGCTACGGCTAAAGATATCGCGAATGTGGCAGACCTCACCATGAACTATGGTTTGGAGTACAGCAATCTTAAAGGACTGAACCTACGCCTAAACGGGCGCTATGTAGGCAATAGAAAAGACACGGATTTCAACGACCCAAAATACCCGATAATAGAATATCCGGCTTTTATGGTGCTGGATTTCAGCACAGCCTACACCTATGCGCAGCAGCATACCATTACCCTGTTAGTGAACAATATCACAGATGAAAACTACTACGAGAAACGTGGCTATAACATGCCAGGCCGTAACTTCACTGTCAGATACGGTTTCACATTCTAAGGGAATGATTCACCTGCTCCGCCGGATGTAATTATCTGGCGGAGCAGATTTATTTTAAAACATGAAAAAAAGAAACAAATGAAGATATATACTAAAAAAGGCGACAAGGGCACCACGGGTCTGTTTGGCGGCAAGCGCGTTTACAAAGACGATGTGCGCGTAGACTGCTACGGCACTCTGGATGAGGTAAACTCTACCATAGGCTTGTTGCGTGTAAAGCTGGGCAATGACCACGCATGGCAACCAAACCTGCACAAGATACAGAAGGACATGATGGATATGATGTCGCACCTGGCCCGACCATCTGATGCTAAGAAAATAAACACGAACCCAATGCCGGAGGATGGCGCTGCCTTTTGCGAAAACTGGATAGATGAACTGGAGTCGAATATGCAAACGGCTTCTGATTACTTCCTGCTGCCAGGCGGGAACGAGGTGTCTGCCCTTTGCCACATGGTTCGCACCCAAATGAGACGGGGCGAGCGCCGGCTGGTAACCCTGATGAAAGAAGATGAGATACACGTGGCCATCCCAGCCTACATTAACCGCCTCTCCGACCTGTTCTTTACACTAGCCAGAGCCGAAATGGACAAAGCCGGGGTTGCGGAAGAGAAATGGCAGCTGTTCTTATACAAGCGCTTTAAGAAAGCAGAGCCAGATCATAAGGAGGCATGATAACGTTTATCACAGGCGGAATTCGCAGTGGGAAAAGTAGGTTTGCACAGGAAATGGCTCTACGGCTAAGCCAGGCCCCTGTGTATATTGCCACTGCCAGAGTGTGGGACGAAGATTTCAGGCAGCGCGTGAAGCGTCATCAAGATGAGCGCGGCCCGGAGTGGACTAACTACGAAGCTTATACAGATTTGTCACAACTCCCGCTTCAAAACAAAGTGGTGCTGATTGATTGTGTGACGCTCTGGCTTACCAATTTTTTCATGGACTTTCAGAATGACCTGGAGAAATCATTGGCTGCATTCAGGAAAGAAATAGATAACATCAGCCAATTGCCCGGCACTTTCCTTATTGTTTCAAATGAATTAGGCATGGGCTTGCACGCCGACACAGAAGTTGGCCGCAAGTTCACAGACCTGCAGGGCTGGGCCAACCAGTATGTGGCAGCCAAGGCAGAAGAAGCCATTTTTATGGTATCAGGATTACCCTTGTATATAAAAAGGCAGGACTAAGTTTCTAGTCAACTCAACCGGTAAGTATAGGACAAAGAACAATTTTTATGTTAGAAAATATACTCCGTGCAAGGAGAGACACCCGTCATTTCACAAGCGAAGTTGTGCCCGATGAGGTGCTCCAAAAAGCACTAGGGGCTGGCCATATGGCTCCTACTGTAGGACTAACAGATGCTACCCGGTATTATGTTATCAAAGAGCAGGAAGTAAAGTTGGAGATAAAGAAGCTTTTTCAAAAGTATAACCAGAAAGCCGCTGACCTGATAGAGGAAAAAACACAGAAAACCGCCTATGCCGCTTTAAAGCTGGAGGCTATTGTAGATGCTCCCCTTGGACTGGTGGTGTGCTATGACCGCTCCGTGCTGAACTCTTTTACCATCGGCACCATCGCCAGTAACGACACCATCAAGTTCAGCGCCGTATGTGCCGTTCAGAATATCTGGCTGTCGTTAACGGAACAGGGCTACTCCATGGGATGGGTGTCTATACTGGACTACTACCAATTCAAAAATTTATTGGGGTTACCCGAGGATGTGGAGCCTTTGGGGTATTTCTGTGTTGGCAAGCCAGCTACAGACTACGACAAGCAGCCCATGCTCCAACAGCAGGGTTGGAAGCAAAAATCCGCTGCGCCATCTGTAACGGAAGTTAAAGAAGTGAACCAGAACGTTACTCCCGCATTTGCACAACCACAAGTTCATACACCCCAACACGAAACCCTGGCTGAACGGCTGCAGTACATCATCGACCAGAAAACAAAGCCAACAGGGGCATTAGGGGTATTGGAAAGTCTCGCCCTGCAAATAGGTAAAATATTTAATACAACTACTCCTGAAATAAAACACCCGCACCTGGTCGTTTTTGCCGCTGACCACGGCATTGCACAACATGGGGTAAGTGCCTACCCTCAGGAAGTGACCAACCAGATGGTGAAGAACTTTATAGAAGGGGGTGCCGCTATCAATGTTTTCTGTAGGCAACACCACATCACACTCAGCATAGTTGATGCAGGTATCAATTACGACTTCCCTCCTAACCTGCCCATTATGCATCATAAAATGGGAAGAGGCACCCATTCCTTTTTACATGGCCCGGCCATGACACCAGACCAGGTGCACATTTGCCTGCATAAAGGAGGGGAAGTCATAAATAGCATACACAAAAGTGGGTGTAACACCATAGGTTTTGGCGAAATGGGCATAGGAAACACGTCTACTGCAGCTGTTTTAATGAGCCTGTTGTGCAACATCCCTGTTGAGCAGTGTACCGGGAAGGGCACTGGTGTAGCAGATGAGAAGCTTCATAAAAAACAGCAGATACTGAAGCAGGCAATACAGAATTATACAGGAAGCAAGGAATCTTTTGCACTCATGGCACATTTTGGTGGCTTTGAAATTTTGCAGATGGCCGGGGCTATACTGCAGGCAAAAAGAAAGGGTATGCTGCTGCTGATAGACGGTTTCATTTCTAGTGTCGCTTTTCTGTGTGCCTATAAAATCGACCCGAAAGTAAAAGACAATGCTGTTTTCTGTCATCAGTCCGATGAAGCAGGTCACAGACTTTTGCTTCAGTATTTAGAAGTAAAGCCACTCCTTCGCCTGAACATGCGTTTAGGAGAAGGGACAGGATGTGCCGTTGCTTTTCCTCTACTGCAAAGTGCGACTGCTTTTTTAAATGAAATGGCCAGCTTTGAGAGTGCGGGCATAAGTAACAAAGCCTGATGAAACGGGAGATTAGCATCTTTTTTACAGCACTAACCTACTATACCCGTATCCCCTGCCCCGGCTGGGTTGGCTATCAGGAGAGTTACCTTCACCAGGCAACCCGGTACTTCCCCTTAGTAGGCTGGATAGTAGGGCTTGTTGCTGGCCTCCTTTATCTTGCCGGCACTTACCTGTTTGGGGCTGAACTGGGAATTCTTTTGTCCATGGCAGGTTCCATACTTTTAACCGGGGCTCTCCATGAGGATGGTTTCGCAGATGCATGCGACGGGTTCGGCGGTGGATGGACAAAAGAACGCATTTTGGAGATAATGAAGGACAGCCGCGTCGGCACCTATGGTGTGGTCGGGCTGATACTTATACTGGGCTTTAAATTCTTTTCGCTACAACAGTTGGTAAGCAACAACAGCATACAACCTATCACTCCCCTTCTTTTGTTTATCACGGCTCACGCACTCAGCCGCTTTGTGGCATCCACCTTTATTTTCACACACACTTACGTTCGCCTTTCCGAAGACAGTAAAGCAAAGCCTGTTGCCCTGGGGGTAGAGAATGATAATTTGGGTATAGCGGCTGCACTGGCTTTTATACCACTACTCGCTTTAACCTATTTTGCGGGTAAGCCTTTACTGGCCATTGTCCTGATTCCATTGTACCTCATCAAACTGTACATGGGCCGCTATTTCACCAAATGGATTGGCGGGTACACCGGTGACAGCCTTGGAGCAGCACAACAGATTTGTGAAATCATTATTTACCTGACATTCATCGTGCTGTGGAAATTTACCTGATTCGCCATACAACACCAGCTATAGCTAAGGGGCTTATTTATGGGCGATTGGATGTACCCTTAGCCGATACGTTTATTGAGGAGAGAGAAAAGATTCTTAAGAAGCTACCATCAGAATTAGGTGTTATATACTCCAGCCCTTCCACCCGGTGCACACTGCTTGCCGCCCATATTTCAAAAAGCTACAAAACAGACGAGCGGCTTTGTGAGGTCAACTTTGGGCGCTGGGAGGGTAAAACATGGGATACGCTTGATAGGGAAGAATCACATGCCTGGATGCAGGATTTTGTACATGTCTGCCCACCCGAAGGAGAAAGCATGTTCCAAATGCAGCAGCGGGTCATGCTGTTCTGGCGAGAGCTGCTCCGACTTTCTACTGACAGTGCAGCTGTTGTAACGCATGGAGGAGTGATCCGCATCATCCTGGCAGCTCTCCAGCCTGTACCGTTAAACTCCTCTTTCGAAATCAAGGTAAGTTTAAGTGATGTGATTTTAGTGCGCCCGCACCTCGATAGAAAGTTTGAAATTGTAACTATGTAATAGCATTACAGTCTATAATGTATAGATTCTTCAAGGACTGTAAATCAAATAAACATCAATCAGTGTCTCTTGTTCTTCATCCTTCTTTTAAAAAGCCATCAAACAAGTAGTAATATTTTTAATCCTTTTTCGGGACCTTACCTCCTACTACTGAGCATCAGCATGCCCCTGCTGATGGAGATATTCGAAACAGAAACACATACCGCCACCTGCCCGGCTAATTCTGGGACACTAGGCAGCACCAGTAATATTGCCCCTTCCTACAAGGTCTGATCGCCATCAAAGTTTTCCTGCTTATTCAACTGCCCTTTATGGGTATGCCTGTTGTGTTTTGAGCGTTAAATCCAAACTCATTATAAAATTGATTCTCGGTATGAAACAGGAGGGAAACAAAGCATCTACCACTTAGTTTTCCTGATTGGTTGGCAACATTTTTTTTAACCTACGATCCTGAGCGCTTGCAGGACTTTCAATGTAATTGGCTTTCCTAAAACTAGTGCACCCACAAAATTCACCCTCTGAAACACCCGCCCGGGTGTTTTTTTCACCTAGTGTGCCCACTACTTTTGACAATATGGAAGTAGCAATCAAGAACAAGCTAACCAGGATGATCTCCCTTGCAAGCATGGTCTCCAAGTGGCTGGGCTACTCTAAAACCATGACCATCCGGCACCAGAAAAGCCGGCCTATTCTGCAGGTGTAGCTGATGCAGAAGGCGCAACAGCAGGCCATACGGTGACTCAACCTGATCTTGTACCTGAAGCTGCTCTCCGGGTATATCCTCAAAGCTAGCTAACAGCTAACCTTCAGGTTTTTCTAAAATAATTGTCAATAGAAACTAATTCGTAACATACCATGAAAAACTTACTATCTCAGCTCTTTTTAATAATACTCTTCTACTTGATGGCTCTTTTCTCCAGCCCGGTTTTAGGACAGACCTTATCTCAAACTGTACGAGGAATCGTAACCGATGCAGATAGCCAGGCTCCGCTTATCGGCGCGATTGTAACAGTGCTGGGTTCCAATCCGCTGAAAGGAACGGTTACTGACCAAAGCGGTTCCTTCCGGTTAGAAAATGTTCCGACAGGCCGCATCACCTTAGTACTATCTTTCATCGGATATGAACCTAAAGCTATTCCTGAAATTGTAGTTAACTCGGGTAAGGAGGTATTGCTGCAACTGAGTATGCAGGAATCTGCTGTTAACATGGCTGAAATTAAGGTTAAGCCCAATCAGGTAAAGGGGCAGGCCCTGAATGAAATGTCACTCATAAGCTCCCGTTCCATTTCACCGGAAGAAACAAGCCGCTACGCAGGGGGATTAGGATTCAACGATCCATCCCAAATTGTTTCAAACTTTGCAGGAGTAGCCAATAATCCGAACGGTAATAATGATATTATTGTCAGAGGCAATTCGCCAAAATACATGCAATGGCGGCTGGAAGGAGTTCAAATTACCAATCCTAATCATTTCGCAGACCAAGGTGGTATAGCTGGAGGGATCAGCGCCCTGAATAATAATATCCTGGCATCCTCTGATTTTTCTACCGGTGCCTTTTCTCCGGAATATGGAGATGTACTATCAGGTGTATATGATGTAAAACTTCGGAGTGGCAATAATGAAAAAGTTGAATCAGTACTGGGTATAGGGTTGCTAGGAACAGATTTAACTGTAGAGGGACCGTTTAGAAAAGGATATGGCGGCTCCTTTCTCCTGAACTACCGTTATTCCACTATTTCTTTGCTTACCAAAGCAGGTATTACAAATGTGAAGGGAAATCCAAATTTTCAGGATGGTGCTTTTAAAATAGTTTTGCCTGCTAGTAAACTTGGTACCTTCTCACTATTCGGGTTAGGCGGCAACAGTCATGCACTGCTGGATGAGGTGAATCCCGATATTGCGGAAACACCAGGCGACCGCTCTATGCTTCCGGGTATCCGGGAAGATATAGAAATAGGCTCCTATCTTTTAAACCTAGGAGTAAATCATACGCTGTCTCTGGGCAAAAACAGCTACTTGCAAACTACTTTAGCGCATTCAAAAGAAGGAATAAAGGACCAGGTTTTCGAATCAAATGTCAAGAAGGAATACAATGACGCAGGAGAATATGTTGGAGAAGTTGTAACAAACAAACATACTAATTACATAAGTCGATTATTTAAATCATCTTACAGAGGCGCATTAACCTATCATCACAAAATTGATGCCCGTAACAAAATACAGGTTGGATCTCAATACACGCTGTTTGATTATGACTACGGCCAAAGCAGGTTAGTTGAAGATGCTGAAGCCCGTGTTAGTTTAATTGATTTTCAGGAAACGATTGGTACCCTCCGGAATTATATCAGCTGGAAACACCGGTTTAATGAGGCTGTTACACTGGTAACAGGTGTGCATAACATGAATGTTCTTTATAATAAAAAAAGCACTCTGGAGCCAAGACTCTCCCTGAACTGGCAGCTAAACACTACAAATTCATTCCAGGTTGGCTATGGAAAGCATAGCACAATGGAGAGCCCCCACAACTATTTTGCTAAGGTAAAGCAGGAAGATGGCAGCTTCACGGAGCCAAACCACAACCTGGACCTGCTGAAAGCGCACCATTTTGTGGTAGGGTATGAAAAACGGTTTTCGGATGTTTTAGTAGCCAAAGCAGAAGTTTATTACCAGGACCTTTACAATTTACCGGTTGAAAATAAGACAAACAGCACTTTTGCCACTATAAACGAAGGTCCTGATTTTAATTATGTAGAATTGGTGAATGCAGGCACCGGGAATAACTACGGAATAGAACTAACGCTGGAAAGGTTCTTTAAAAATAATTTTTATTACTTATTAAATGGGACTATTTATAATTCAACTTATAAGACATTAGAAGGGAAAGAAAGAAATACGCCATATAATGGGAAATACCTGGTTAATGTGTTGTTTGGTAAAGAGTTTGTGAAACTAGGTAAACACCAAAATAAAACACTGGGTTTAAATGCTAAAGCTTTCTTTGGGGGCGGTAAAAATATAATCCCACTCTTACGCGACGAAAAAGGGAATGTTGCCGTTAATCCGGAGCAAAACCAATTCTGGGACTATGATAAAGCGTATGAAACGTCGTTAGGTAGCCTCTACCGATTAACATTATCGGCCAGTTATAAATGGAACAGGCTGAAAACCACGCATGAAATATACATTAACCTCGATAATCTCACCAATGCTCAGGGCAAACTCACAGAATACTACGACTCATCCAAGCCTGGTTCTGTGGGACATACCACCCAAATAGGTTTTATTCCGAACCTGATGTACCGCTTATATTTTTAAATTAAACCTTTAAAAGAAGTGAACAGCAGATATAATGGCAGGAGCAGTTTGAAATGTTACTATTTCCTAAAGTATTTTATTCAGCTTGTGAGCATCAATGGAAGGTACAAAATATGAGTTGGCATAAGAGGGGCTGGTTTAATATCATATTTTGCACTGCACTTGACTTCAGTAATTTCTGCTTTATGAATTGAGTAATTAGTTTTACGAGAAGAAATCCAGGAAGAGAACTAAGATGGAGGAATAGAATGGTCGAGCTATAATCCAGGCAATTTTTAATTAGATTCAGAAATGTTTACAGAAATCAAATTCAGATTTAAATCCCGTATGAGATTTAGAATCCCATGTAGTTGCGCCTGATCCTTTAGTTTTACCTGAAGGATGGTTATGTCATCTAAGTACCTGATAGTCATTCCCTCAAAGTAGTCTTCCCATTTAGGGTCAAGTTTTTCCTTTATTTTTATTTCTGTTATGCCTGTCATATTTTGGTCCTTCATTTAGTTCAAAAATATGACAGGCACACAACGATTAAAACACCCCGGCGGGTGTTTCAGAGGGTGAATTTTAATTGAAGAAGCGAGAAATGCACATAATTTATATTTTTAAAAATCTAAATTATGTGCATTTCTTTTGCTTTCTCAACCGCTTTGGTGCGACTATCTACCTCTAGCTTTACATAAAGGTTCTTCAACCGGGTCTTAACCGTATTCAAGGATATGAAAAGTTTATCAGCTATTTCCTGATTGGAAAGATTTTCTGCCATTAATTCGAGCGTTTCTTTCTCACGGATTGTCAGACCAGAATTGTCTGCAGGTTGAATTTTTCTTGAATCAACAGCACGCTTTAATTTTTCCAGAAAAAGCTTTGGGAGTTCTACTTTTACAGCTAGTGGCTTTCTAAAAACCTCCTGTAACAAAGAATTTATCTGTTCCAGATAATTTAAGTGGTACATTAAAATTTCGTCAGGGGCTGCATACCTTAAAGAATCAATTAAGCTGGTCATGGCTTCTTCCTTTTCACCTCTAGTCTGGTAAATAATGGAAAAAAAGATTTTGATTTCAATCATACGCTCAATGCGGCTTTGAGCACATGCCATTTCATACAGCTGGGTTAGCAAGGAGAAAGCTTCGTCCATTCTGGCTTCTGCCATAAGCAACAAAGCGTATGAAATATAGCAGTATTCATTTGTATAAGTAATAACTTTGCCAGCTCCTACACCATGTTCTTCTAAAAATTCATGCGCTTTTTCCAATTTATTTTGATGAACCAGGAAAGTTGCGTTGCACCCAACATACATTGACTCCAGGACAGGAGCAACCTTATTCTTCTGAAGGATGGCTTCAATTTCTTTTAGTTTTTTCCCCGCCCCAGCGAAATCTTTCTGGTTATGCAGTAGCACTGAGTAAAATATCAATACCAATACTTTGGAAGTAATATTGGCTTCATTTATACAAAGGTTATGCGCTATCTCTATATTCTCAAAAGCCCCCTCAAGGTCGTTCCAGAAATACTGGATAGCAGCCATGTTGGCATACAAAACTGCATAAGTCCAGTCTGTTTTTACAAGAGCGCCATAACCTCTTTCTTTCATGAATTCTAACAGGCCGGCGCTCCTTTCATAAGAAATTTTATAAAGGCCTAACCGGCCTTCATTGAAGCCTAAAGTAATGCCAATAGTTGTAATGAGGTAAATGTTGCCAGATTGTTTGCCAAATGCTAAAGCTTTTTTTAATGCCTCTGTGCTTTCGTAAATGTTTTCATTGGCTAAATGGGCCATGCCCACGACATACCATCCCCAGCTAAACCATAAGGGATCTTCTTCAGACAGGTTTGCCATGGCTGTATGGCAGTACTCCAAGATAATATCGGGCCTACCTAAAAAAGAGTTTTGATAAGCAACGGCAACAGCAATTTTACCTAATAGTTTTTTTAGATGTTCAGTGGGACTTCCCTCTGCCTCGCCTGTTGCAATTCTATTCCTGGTTATAGCTTCAGCAGAAGCCAGAAGTGGAGCAGCTTTTTGAATTTGCCCGCTCGTAATTAATACCCAGCCATAAAACAAGCAAAACTCCGGATACTTGATAGTTACTTCACTCGGCATAAGGTCACCGAATTCCATAATGGAAGAGTGCTGTCCTTTTTCCCACATAACCTCTCCTGTTTCAGAGAGCAAACGAATGGCGTCTTCATATTTTTTAATATGAAGCAAATGCCCAATTGCCAAGGAATGTAATTTACTTTCATGAAACCAGGCACTTGCTTTAATATGAAGTTGCGTAATTGTCGATTTGTCAGTTGAAAAAAGCCGCTGTTTAAGTAGATCTGCAAAAAGATGATGGTAGCGATACCACTTCCGCTCGGCATCTAAAGAAACTATAAACATATTATTTCTTTCTAGTCTTTCCAGAATCATTTGACTATCCTGACGCTCCAGAACAGCATTGCAAAGCGGGGCAGATAATTGCTTTAAGTGCGAGGTCTTTAATAAAAAATCTTTTATCTCTGGTTCCTGAATTTTTAAAACTTCTTCTATCAGGTAATCCATTATATACCGGTTGTCGCCTTTTAAATTTTGAATAAAGGCTGCCGAATTTTCATTACCCCGCAACGAAAGTGCAACGAGCTGTAAACCTGCTATCCAACCTTCCGTTTTACCAGCTAGGGATTGTACCTCAGGCAAGCTCAACTTGATATTGAGTTTTCGATTAAATAGGGAATAAATTTCATTCACCGAAAAACAAAGATCCGCGAGCCTTAACTCTACCAGTTGGTGCTGACTTCTAAGTTTAGCAATGGGTAAAAGGGGATCCGCTCGGGTGAGTATGGCAAGGTGAGTGTTTGATGGCAGGTGTTCAATAAAATAAGCAAATAACGCTACTACCTCGTGATTAGTAATTAAATGAAAATCATCTAGCACTAACAAAATCTGTTCAGGAAGAGCAAATAACTCATTAATGAGAAGCCTTAGAATAGATTCCTTACTTACCTGGTTAGGAGAAGCTAAAAGAGTGAGCGCGCTCTCACCAAAATCAGGGGAGATACTTCGCATAGCAGTGATCAGGTAACTAAAAAAAACAGTTACATCATTATCGCTGGCATCTATAGAATACCAGGCAGCAAGGATTTTTTGCTGTAAAACCCAGTCACTTACTAAGGTTGTTTTTCCGAAACCTGCCGGTGCAGAAATAAGCAATAATTTAGCTTTAAGGCCAGCATCCAATTTTTCAAAGAGCTCAGAGCGATGAACGGTCTGAGGCCCTGGGGGAGTAATATGTAGTTTCGTTATTAGCACCCCCTAAATTAATACTTTTAATATTAAATTATTAATGTTACATACTAGTTAGCACGTATTCTTAATCATGTAATTTAAGGAACAGTTAAACTTCTGATTCTTATGTATAAATAAAATTTTAGATACACATACAGTACTTGAAGTTCCAAAGGAAGATATATTAGGTCAAATTGCTTACTTCCACCCATTCAACCTGCTTAATATCCCTTAACTTGAAACTGAAAGCTACTAAGCATATAGATCCTCTTCCACCTGCAGGTACTCCCATCGACTCAAAATCTATATGGTTATGGTTCGATCTTTCCATCCTTGGGTCTACTACAGCAAAAAAGCCGCTCTAAATTAATTGGAGCGGCTTTTTGGGTTTGTAACTTAGGCAAAATTCTTTTATCGTAGGTTATCATTAACCCTCCTACAGGCAATAGAATATTTGAGAGCTTTGGTGCCAAGATCAGGGTAATAAAGGTTCTAGGGGATTAACCGGTCTGTCCGCAGTTGCGTGAATAGGTCGAAAAACGACTCTTCTGTTCGCTCATAAATGGTGAAGCCCAACTTGCGGCTCTTCGACATGTCCGTCATTACCTCAATAGGGCGTCCAAGGTCCAAATCAGTATGCCAAGGCGATGCGAGTCGGCCCAGATCGGACTCGACTAAGTTGTAACGACTGGCTATCTGACGCCATAACGGACCGTCTGGAGCCATCTGTTCCTCCAGGGGATGAATGGTACCATCAAAGCCAACAGACTCAATACCGAACCAAGCAGCCAGGCGCTTCCACAGCCATTTCCAACGGAAGTACTCCCCGTTCACTACGTTGAAGGCCTCATTACGGGCTCCTTCCGTAATTGCTGCCCATACCAAATGTTTGGCCAGCACCCGAGCATCAGTCACATCCGATAGGCCATTCCATTGCGCTTCTGAGCCTGGCCATCGGAACGGACGCTTCGTTTCCTTGCAGATAGTGGCGTAAACGGCCAGGGTGGTTCCCAAGTTCATCTGGTTACCTACTGCTTTTCCAATGACTGTGTGGGGACGATGAATGCTCCAGGTGAAGCCATCACGTGCAGCAGCGCCGTACACCTCATCTTCCTGCGCATAATAAAAGTTCTCTATGTCCAACCGGGGCTGTTCCTCGCGCAAGGGCGTTTCAGGCAGAAAACCTTCTTTAGCATATGCTTCAAAAGGTCCTAGGTAATGCTTAAGTCCTGTCACCAGGGCCACGTGCTGCACCGATTTCTTTGGAGCCAAAGCATCCAGCAGGTTGCGAACCATTGTTGCATTCACTTTAATGTTTTCTGCCTCAGTTTCCATGCGCATCCAGCTGGTGAAAAACACGTGCGTTGGAGCAACTTCGGCAAGGGCAGTTGATAAGCTTTCTGGGCTAAGAAGGTTCGCTGCAACGGGCCGTAAGCCTTGTATACTAACATTAGGATTTCGAGCCAGGCCATAGGTAGTCCACCCTTTTCTGACTAATTCTTCTGCCAGATTACTGCCCGTGATCCCACTTACACCCACAACTAAGGCTATTCTGTTCATGTTTCCTTCCTCCGTTTTAAGTTCATCTAAAGCTTATAGATACGGCATTTAGCTTCCGGAGGCTACCAGCAAATAAAAAGTCTTCTATTGTGAGGTTAACTAACCTAACAATAGTAAAACAGAAAGTCATCCAGGTAACTATTCCTAAATTAATCCTTTTCAAAAATTTTCTTTCGATGGTTCAGCCCCCACACCTTCAACGCATCTATAATAGGGGTTAAAGTATCGGCATAGGGTTCCGGTTTATATAAGATCTTCACCGGGTAATCGTCTACCACCACCCGCTTGATTAGTTGGTGCTGCTCCAGGCCCTTGAGTTCCTTGGCCAGAACTTTTGGAGTAATGCCAGGAATACTTACCTGAATATCAGTGAACCGTTCATTGCCCGTCATAACGGAGATGATGATGGGCAATTTCCATTTGCCATTAATAACATCGATCGCATCCCGTACCGGCTTTACTGTGTCCAGACAGGACAGGTATCCCATTTTATTAGCCATAAGTCATGATATAAAGCATTCCACTATCCTTTAGGAAAGCACTATACAAAGTAAAGTGATTTTTTTTAAATTTGCAACCATAATTATCCAGGGCCATCTGAAAAATTTAGATAGCGGCGCTGAATACTCGCCCATGTAGAAGTTCCGGCATGGGTAAAATGGGCATCAATTACAATTATTATGGAAAATAGAAAAAAGTTAAAGCTTGCGGCTAATATTGATGGGCTGGGATGGAATTTTGTGGGATGGCAGCATTACGATATGCCCGCTGATGCTAGCGAAAATATTGATTTTTATATTCAACAGTCCAAACTTGCCGAAGCAGCCAAGTTTGATACGCTCTTTTTGGTCGACGTGAGCCATGTTGGCCCGGGAAATATCCCACATTACCTGAGCATGTTCGAAGGTGTTTCTGTCATGTCTGCCATTAGTATGCACACTAAAAACATAGGGCTTTCAGTTACCATTTCAACCTCTTATGCCGATCCTTATAGTGCTGCCCGGCAAATCCTGTCGCTAGATAAAATCAGTAAAGGCCGTGCGTCTTTAAATGCCATTACTTCAAACCCTGGAGGCATGGTCAACTTCAGCCGTGGTCATTTAGGCAAGGCAGACCAGTACCCTATGAATAAAGAATTCATGGAGATCGTGCTGGGGTTGTGGGACACTTATGAAGATGATGCTTTTATCCGGGATAAAGAAAGTGGCTTGTTTTTAGATCCCCGAAAAATGCATACAGTGAATTATAGGGGAAAATATTTTCAGGTAGACGGGCCTTTAAATCTTAGCCGTTCTGTTCAGGGGCGGCCGGTGTTATACACAGCAGGCAGATCCCAAACTTTTATAGATCACGCCACAAGCTATACAGACGGTGTATTTACTCATGGAAATACATTGGAGGAAACAGTGACAATTGCTAACGAATTAAGAAACCAGCTAGTTGAAAAAGGCAGAAGACCGGAAGATTTTATCGTGTCAGTCTCACAGAATCCAATTGTTGGCAGCACAGAACAGGAAGCGCGAGAGAAATATCTGGAACTGTTGCAGTTAATTCCCAATAACAGCCTCCCGCGTCCCCTGTTTTTTGGGTCAGCCGAAAAAGTAGCCGATCAGGTGCAGCAGTGGTATGAGCAGGGAGCAATGGATATGTTGATACTCCGCCAGGATCATCCCCATGGCCTGAGGGATTTCATTGAACTAGTGGTGCCTATTTTGCAGGAACGCGGCATATTCCGCACTGAGTATGAATCTGAAACACTGAGAGGCAATCTAGAATTGCCCAAGCCAGCTTTTAGAAAGATCTAATCAGCAAGACATACCAAGAGTCATGTATGCCGGGCTTTGCTGAACAGGGTACAAAAACATTAACATTTAAATGGAATATCATGAAAATAGGAATCATCGGGACAGGAGCTATCGGAAGCATTCTTGCCAAAAAATTGTCTGATGCAGGTCATCAGGTAAAAGTCACCAACACCAGGGATATGGCCACGCTTAAAGAAATAGCTAACCATTTAGGCGCAGAGGCCGCTACTATCCAAGATGTTGTAAAAGACGTGGAAGCTATTGTATTCTCCCTTCCTTTCAAAGTATATAAAGATCTGCCGAAGCATTTACTTCAGACCTTAGGCCCGGAGGTCATCATTATGGATACCTCCAACTACTATCCTTTCCGGGATGGTGAGCTACCTGGCTTAGAAGGCAAAACGGAAAGTGAATACATTTCTGAAACCTTGGGAAGACCGGTTATTAAGGTGTTTAATAGTATAATGGAATACACCCTGCAGCATAAAGGAAAAGCTGCCGGCGAAGAAGGAAGGGTAGCAATTTCAGTTGCCGGTGATAACGAGGATCATAAAAGAGTAGCTGCTGAACTGGTTAACCAGACTGGTTTTGATACCGTGGACGGTGGAAGCCTTGCCGAATCGTGGAGACAAGAACCGGGTAACCCTGGCTATTGTACAGAACTGAATGCAGCTGAACTTAAACAAGCGCTTGCTGCAGCAGAAAAGGGTAAAGGTCCTGTAGCACGGGATGCAGTAATGCAGAAATTTCAAAGCTTAAACCCATTTCCTTCTCACGAAGAAATGGTAGCCATCAATAGGGCATTTGCCGCTGAAAACCTGCAGTAGGTTTATTTGTTTTTGCACCAGACTTAAGGGTTATTATCAGGATCTTTAGGTTGCTCACTTATGCTGATAGTAGTACTTTCAGCAAGAATTCCCTGCCCTTGCTAACATGGGAGGCCGAAAGAGAAGCCAGCAAAGTAGATATAAAGAAGTGACTGCTTGGTTAGTAAACAGCTATACCGGTAAAGAGAAACGTATAAGAATTTTATTAGCATCAAATACTATGGATCATAAAGAAATAGCCTATTCCATCTTAGAACTTGCCATTGTTTCGCAGGGAGAAACTATACAACAGACCCTGCATAATTCTTTGGCATTGGCAAAAGAAGCAGAAGCAAATAACTATAAACGCATTTGGTTTGCTGAGCATCATAATTCAGATAATATTGGCAGTAGCGCCACATCGCTGCTCATTGGTTACGTGGCTGAAAATACCACCACCATCCGGGTAGGATCAGGAGGTGTGATGCTACCCAATCATTCTCCCTTGATCGTAGCCGAACAGTTCGGGACATTGGCCCATTTATACCCGGGCCGCATTGATTTAGGCCTAGGAAGGGCACCTGGTACAGATCAGCAAACTGCTCGTGCTATTCGGTCAGATTTTATGGAGGCCGCACATTCTTTTCCTCAGGAAATAGAAAAAATTCAGCAGTATTTTTCCATAGAAAATAAAGCTGCAAAAGTAAGGGCTCCTATTGCAGAAGGTACAAATGTGCCGCTGTATGTACTAGGCTCAACTACCGATAGCGCACATATTGCGGCTGAAAAGGGATTGCCTTACGCTTTTGCCAGCCACTTTGCATCTACACATTTACATAATGCAGTACGAATCTATGAACAGGAGTTTCAGCCTTCCAGGTTTTTAGAAAAACCCTATACCATCGCCGGAGTGAATGTTTTGGTTGCCGATACCGATGAAGAGGCTGAAAAACTCTTCACTTCATTGATCAGAATGTTTGTGGGGGTATTGACCGGCTCCCGAGCCCCATTACAGCCACCAACCGAAATGACTGCAGAGTTGAAAGAAACATTCCAGCATCCAACTTTACAGCAAATGCTCAAATATTCATTTGTCGGTAGTAAGCAAACAGTGAAAATTCAAATTCAGGAATTTCTGGAAGAAACGGGAGTAGATGAATTGATAACTGTATCTAACATATACAATCTCGATGACCGTTTAAAATCAACCAAAATATTCGCTGAAATCATGATGGAGCTAAACGAAAACAGGTAAGAAGAGGAAAGGCAGAATTTATTAATTTTTTAGAAATAGTGGGCTGCCTTGATATTCATTTAAGGCTGTATGCAAAACAAATATCTTTGCTCCTACCCTACCTCAAAAAAATACTTAAGGAGGTCAGTGAATTGTTTATAAAGTTTCATAATTCTATCCTTTGGTCTACTTTAAAGGCCTTCAGTTAAATGCTGGAGGCCTTTTTATGTTTGATTCGGACATTAATACAGATACTCTTCCTGCTCTATTTACTGCCTAATACAGGATTAAGAATATGCTTGTATGGAATGTAATAGTAAATGATAAATCTCTTAAGCTTTTAGTATTGCTAAATCAGCCCTTATATGGGACGGTTGTTATCAAGCTATATTATAGGATTAGACAACTTTGTGCTCCCTGGCGTCCCATCAGTTTCATCCTTTCTTGATGAATTACGCTTAGCTTTTTTTGCTGCAGCTTTAAGCAACTCCTGATGTTCTTTCCTTTCCTTGAATTCTTTTTGGCGCTGCTTCTTCTGTTGGTCTCTTGATCTGGTACTCATTACTTGATTTACATTTTTTGTTACTAATTTTTGGTCTTTGCTATGCCCTAATTTAATATAATCTTATTTATACACTTAAACGAAATCAAAAGATTTTTTTGCATTGGGGGTAATTGGGTGAAGAGAATTTTCCTATTCAGAAAGATGTTCACATAGCCTAGAAGCCTTTCTATAGGAGTCAACAGCTTAAATGACGCTTCCAATTCTTTACTAATCAGGTCATCTGATTACCGCAGAGCTTCTACAAGGCAAGCGCCAACTTCTGCCCATAGGCTGCTACTAATGTTACATTGTTTGGTAACGTTGCTATGGTGAGAGACACAACTATTACTAAAACAACTGGAGAGATTAGAGAAAGTTAATACTACAAACTGGGAAGGATGCTACGTAAAGCCTATAGGTAAAAATAGGCAAAGCACCTCTTGAAGGCACTTTTCATTAGCATAATTCATTTCCAAACCCGCCACACATCACACCATGCTACAAACAGCACATCCACTAAAACTGTTAATGGCTGAAGGCCATATAAGTGTAACAAATAACCATCTGGCGGGGGAGGCTGAGCGGTTCATCAAGCTATTATGGGAAATAAGCGGTGGAAAGCCAACTCACAGGCGCACCTGATATCCGAAATGCCGTTCAATTGTGTTTCAAGTCGAGGAAACCAAGATGGGCAATGCGTTTTCTTGCAATTAATAACATATTGACCTAATGTAGGTCCCGAATTCCTTGGATTGCCTACTGCTTTTCCAATAACCGTGTGCATTAAAAAAGTTTCAAAGCTACCAATAAAGGAAAGTAACAAAGTAAATCACCCGTTGCGCATGCCTCACCGTAAAGTCCTTTAACATTTAACGCCTTCGTTTGTAATAAAACGTATCACACACTAAACAAATTATTTAAGATATCTCTTACAAATAGGAAAAACAAAGTGTCATAATTGCTTTTCTTATTTCATTTGAAAACATTCGGAATGTTTGAAATAGATGATATCGACATGAAATTTACTACCCGAAGTATTTTTTGAACGATGTAATGGAGAAAAGAGAGAAACCCGATACTACAGGTTTATTTTTAACCAGTAGGTCAATAATGCACTGTCGGAAATGGAAGATAAGTTTTAAAAGGCTTTTCACATTTTCCTGGTTAGTGCTTATGGTTTCCTGCGCTTCTCCCGAACATATTCTTCGCTCGAGTGCGGACAGCAGATATTGCGAGCCTAGTCTGCAATATACCTATCATTCCAGCTACCTGCCCCAAGGTGAAATTGAGCTTGTGCTGGCTAAGGATAGCAGCTTAACCAATCTTTTTTCCAGGCACGATCTGCTAATCGCTAATGCGATCGGTGTATTGCCTTTGTTGCAGGACCTGATACGCCTGCAACAGCAGCATGACAAAGATACCCGCTTGGAGCAGGCAGTTTTGTATCGTAAGATTCAAAACCGTGTGCTGCTAGCTTCTACCGAAATTTCCAGCATCGTAGCAGAACTTGATTGTGAAGGAGAACGGGCAGATCAAATAGCTAATTATTTAGACCAGCGAGATCAGAGACGCATCAGGAACTTAACGGTATTTTCCATAGTGGTTGGTTCCGCAACCGCCGTTGTAGCTGCCTTTGTAACGAATAACAAGGCCGAAGATGCCTTTAGTATCGGAGGAGGGACTATTGGTGCCGGCCTAGGCGTAGCGGCAGCATTTTCCTCTAATCGGTCAGTTCATTTCATACACAAACGAAACTTGTTATCCGATGTTTGGGGAGATTCAGAAGAGTCATCCATCTACTCGCCTTTCATTTGGTATGTACTCAATGAAAAGTTTTTCAGCAACAGTGGGCAATATTCAATGCGTCACAACATACGGCAGCGTTGGAAGGACTATTTGCTAAAAGGTACAACCGCTGAGCAACAAGAATTGTATTTCGGTTCAGGAGGAGACTATCAATCCGATGATTTACACGCACGGTCTAATATGCTGAATCAACTGCAGGCTTCTTTATTAACCATTAATCAGAACCTACAGAGCCTAGTCTCTAATTTGCCTGACTAAGCGCTGTTTTTCTATCAATCTGTACTTCGCAGAAGCAGCAGTTCGTTCAGCAGTAGAAGTGGTGTATTTCAAGCATTTCATTACTGACTCCACGTAGAATCACAAAATTCAGATAAAATAAATATTTACTAACAGGTTTCTTTTTTGTTTAATCCTCAATTGCCTCAATCCCTAGTTGCTTCAGGTGATCAAGGTGATCTTTCATTTGTTTAAGAACTAAAGGAGGGTGCCCTTCCCATTCCGTTACTTCTCCAGTTACCCGAAGAGGATTTTGAGAACGATATGATTTTGTTGGATTACCTGGGTATTTCTTGTCCGTCAGGTTGGGATCATCTTCTATTGGGCCAGTAGGTTCTACTAAGTAAATTCTACCTGGTTCTTCGCCCAAGGCAAGCTCGGCTCCCCAAATAGCAGCATCCAAAGTGGCAGTTAGGTAGACATAGGCAGCCTTCTTGTTTTTACCGTAGTTCGAATTAAAGCCAGGCACAATCAAATCTCCCAGCTTCAACTTAGCCTTAGTGCCATGATAGAACTTCTGTGAACTTAGGTGGTTTTTCAATTCCATTGGCTTTTCATCCTTTCAGTTTGCAGTTATAGCCTTCGCATTAATTGTACCATCCTCTTATACAAGCCGATATTCGCTGGTCTAAAACACGCTTCGGTGAGTATAAAATATTTGTTACAACTAGCATATAAACGTGTTACTTGCAGAATCCTTTATTGAAATTAGTAAATCTAGTTATCCAATTCAAGTAAAAAATTTGAGAAATATGAGGGAAAAGTACATTGAGCTAATCCGAAATAAAAAGGATTATTCCTGCTATATAAGAATGATTTATTTTGCTCCTCCCCTACAGCCCAGCAAACGGTAAATTTTGCACATGCTTTTGGAGAAAAATAAAAACTCCAATATTGGGGCGCCAAAACGCCCTATTAGATTGCTCTAATAAGGCGTTACAATTTATTCCAACCAATTTCAGATATCAGCCCTTTAATTAGGTTAAAGTAGCATGAATGGCAATGTAACCTAATTAAAGGGCTGATATGACTAGGAACAAATGTGGTTGATCAGGATACTTGTAGTGCTTCAGCTACCGTTTCGGACAGAGGAGTGGTTGGGCGCCCGATAAGCTTCGAAAGCTGGCGACTATCATCAAACAAAGCTCCTTTTGATGCAGCTACATCCCATCCGGCAATCGCTTTTGCCAGGCTCTCAGGCAAACCAAAGCTGGCGAGAGCTCCAGCATACTCCGCCTCGGGCAGGTTCTTGTAGGGGATATCTTTTCCTGTTTGGCGGGAAACCTCCGCAGCCAGATCACTGAGTGTATAAGCTTCATCTCCTGCCAGTTCATACACCTTGCCTTCATGGCCCTGGCTAGTTAACACAGCCACTGCTGCCTCTGCAAAATCTTCCCGTGAAGCCGAAGAAATCTTTCCAATGCCGGCGCTACCGATAAATGTGCCACCAGCTATTGCTCCCGGAATTGACCCTGTATAGTTTTCGGTATACCATCCGTTGCGCAGGATAGTAAAAGGTATGCCAGCATCTTGCAACATAGCTTCTGTGGCTCGGTGCTCATCAGCAAGGCTAAGGGAAGAGGTATCTGCATGAAGTAAACTGGTATACACAATCCAGTTTACACCGGCTGTCTTTGCGGCTTTAATAACATTCTTATGTTGTGCGGCACGTTGTCCCACTTCGCTCGATGAAATCAGTAAGAGAGTATGTATACCTTTTAATGCAGCTCCCAGCATTTCTGGTTTGGTATAATCCGCTTCACGGGTTTCAATAACCAGATCTTTGGCTTTTTGCAGCGTACGCACAAGCGCTACAATACTTTCTGATGAAACTTTTTCTTTTAGTTTTTCTACAACAAGCCTTCCAAGCTGACCTGTTGCTCCAGTGATCGCTATTTTCATATTAGTTTACTTTTTGATTTATATTTCTTTTTATTCCAGACGCGCATAACAGCTATACATGCCCTACCCCATTTTTACGGAAGTCATAGTCAAGGAACCACCTACCGCCCTGTCGTTGAAGAATTCTACTGTATCTTTACTTCCTTTCATCCCTAGGGTATAAAGTAATGGCCAGTAATGCTCCGGGGTCGGAATGACCAGCATGGCTTCTCTGCCCAATTTTTCATAGTTTATCAACTCGTCATGACTCCCTTTCCGGAGCAGGTCTATGAAGGTTGTGTTCATCTGCAAAGCCTAATCAAAACCATACTCCGGCTCGCTGATCTTATCCCAGGCTATCAGGCGCAAGTTGTGCACCATATTTCCACTCCCTAAAATAAGTACTGCTTTTTTACGCAGATTTGTTAGCTCTTTAGACAGCTCATAATGATATTGCGGCCCTTTCGTGTAGTCTATGCTGAGCTGAAGCACAGGTACACTGGCCTCGCACTGTCCAAGCACCGTGGTCAAGTCCCCAATCATGGTCAATTTCAACTGTAGCAGATTGAATCAGGGAGGCTATTTTATTCGCCAGCTTAGGGCTGCCCGGTGCCTTATACTGCACATCGAACAGCTCCTGTGGAAAACCGCCGAAATCGTCAATAGTTTTTGGAAGATCCATGGCCGTAATGCGGGTGCCTTTGCTGAGCCAAAGGGCCGAAACAACAAGAACTGCTTTAGGTGTCGGAATTTCTCTCCCCAGTTGCTTCCATTTCTGGCTGAACTCGTTGTCCAAAATTCCATTCCTGGGGGAGCCATGGCCTATAAATATAACCGGCATCATTTGCTCCTGCTCACTTAGGCCATCTGTAAATTGGATAAACGCAGACAATGTAGTCATACCCATTGCTCCTGTCATAAGTGTTTGAATAAACTGACCTCGTTGCATCCTAACATTTTTACAAAGCTACCGCCAGGTTATGCCTTATACATTGCGCCGGATCAAGAAAAATTATTGACTTTCATCAATGATCAGGAAGTTGGGGTTACTTCCGATTAGCCATTTTCTTCCTGATCCGGCTCAGTGTTTCAGGAGTCAGACCCAAGTAAGAGGCGATCATATGTAGTGGCACTCTTTGGGCAATGTCAGGATATTTCTCTGTAAAATTTATGTAACGCTCTTCTACAGACAAACTAATAGTAGAAGTAAGATGCCTTTGAAGAGCAACATAAGCTTCTGTAATGAGCAAGCGTATATATGTTTCATATTTTGGCTGGATCTTTAAAAGTTGTTCATGCGCAGTCCTGGTTATATAACCAGGACTGCGCATCCTCCATTACATCTACATTATAAGTGGCAGGTTCATTAGTCAAAGAACTGAGCAGGTCTGAAATAGTCCAACCCTCAATGGCAAACTGAATGATACGGTCACTCCCGTTTTCAATCTTAATTTCCCGCAAAGCACCTTTTTCTACGAAGGCAATGGCTTTACATACCTCTCCCTCCTGTAACAGGTACTGCCTTTTACGCAATGTTTTTGAGGCAAGCTACGCCTTTAAATCTTCCTACTCGTGAGGTAACAGGCGAATTTTCTCATTAAATTTCTGAAAAACCAAATCGAAAATAGCGATTGGTGTAAATAAGACAGGCGTTTCAAGAGACTAATTAAGTTGCAGGCAATTTATTAAGTACAACTCAACCAACCACAGAAGGTTAAATTATTTCACTGCATGAGCAACGGTACCTGCTTTGGTTATTTCTTGATTGCTTTCTGAGCGGTGAGGACCAGGTAATGGGTTTTAATTGTGTAGGAATAAACTGAATTGAAAAGGAAATGAACCGAAACCACAGTAGAATAAATTTAGGATCAAAAAGTTTACTAAATACAGTCAGCCCGGCAATAATAGCCACTCTATGGCATCTTGCTCGGTTAAAAAATACTCAGTACTAAAAGTAGGTGTTTCTGTTTTCACTCTGCTGTCCAGGGTTTCATTAGTAAGTTGTTGAAGCATATCGAAAGAAGAGACAATTGCCAGCCGCTGCAACCTGCTTTGTGAGATAACTTCAACCGAAATCCTGGCAAGCCATCCTTGATCCTCTATGGTTAATACACCCATGCGGTGGTTATTCACCAGCAACCTTTCCACACCAAGTTTCACAAGGAAACGCCCGGCTGTCTGAATACCATTCCTGTACTCACTGCTCACGACCGGCCTTAGCCATCGGACTAGCAACATCTCCTTTTGCCAATCCAGCACTATATTTACATAATCTGATTGATACAGCAGTGATCTGCCATTATCAATAGTAAATTTGTCAGCTGCAGCCATAGCAGTTACCATGTTACGAACGAAAGTGGCACCTGCATTTTTTTTATGTAGCCCCACCTTTAACTCTTCCACACGGTAGACGGAATGAGGCCCAAACACAAAACAGGTACTATAATTGATAAGTTTACGCTCAATAAAAGGGAGTTTCATACCTCCTTTCTTCTAGGAAAGAAGGTAAGGCCTGCTAGCTTTAGTTCTTCCTTGCGTACTTTATTATTTACGCTAAAAATTAAGATAAAAGTAACAACATGCTTCTCATTTTTGCAGAAAGATCCTGCTACTTTTCCATAAGTTTAATTAGATAATTCCGGATCAAATATATTCTAAATTAATGTCTTTTCTGCTATTAACTAAGTCTAGCATCTCACGTTAATAATTTCATTAGCTTAACCTTTATTCCAACGAAGCGATGCATCCACATATTCTGGTGGCTCCTGCTACCACTTCTGCTCCTACACTTTAGCAGCCCGTGGGTTCACGCTCAGGATGTAACTGCTGAGGTATTTGCCGGCACCGCCTGGAGTTTGCCCCTGCCCCTACAGGTGAAGCAGCCAGGAGAGGCCTCCATTCGCTTTAAAGCCCGCTACAGCACCCGCCCCTGGAAAGGCTCCCCATATTACACTTACCGCCTGGGATATAGAAACTGGAGCGCAGAATTGGTACATCATAAACTCTACCTCGATAATCCGCCATCGGAAATAGAGCACTTTGAGGTGTCGCACGGTTACAACCTGATAATGGTGAGCAGGTTAATGGCACACAAGGGAGGTTCACCTCCTGTTTTCCGGCTTGGTATAGGTATGGTAGTGGGGCACCCGGAGGGGCGCATACGAGGTAAAACCATTAATCCGGTGCGCAGTTTGCCTGGTGGTGGTTACCACATTTCCGGAATATGTCTTCAAGCCGCGGTGGGTCTGCCTCTGGGAATAGCCGAGCACTGGTATCTTCGCCCGGAAGCAAAACTTACAGCAGCATGGGCCCGGATGCCACTGGCTGGGGGCGGAACGGCTACTGTGCCAAACATTGCGCTACACACGCTTTTCGGCTTCGGCTACCGTAGCCAACACTGATGTCATGTAAAGAACAGGCAGCCGTAACATATTCCGAGAAAAGGCAAGTAAAGTAAGTGGCCTCTCTACTATTGTGTTCGACATACTCCTGTCGGGCTGTAAACACAACAAAACCATCATGGCCTTATTATATGTGTAAGCCAGCCTTAAATGATCTATCACAATGAAGCTTACGGTTTTTTCATTCTCTATCTATATTAGTTAGAGAATGTCTTTTTTAGCAACCCGACTGCGAAATGTGGAAACAAGTGGATAGAAGCGAAAGGGAGCAAATAGAAAATGATGAAGATTATATCACTGCTAGTACCATCAGCCAGTCAGATAAAAGAAAAGTAAGTGCGGGTGGTGACATACCGATTGCTTTCTATCTGTAGCTTTGCTTTGCCTAATCCAAATTAAGCTGCACTAACAGCTATCTCCACCTCTCCCATTTTCAAAATTAAAACCCTACCTTTGCTGCTTGAAAAAAACTAAGCATGCTTCACTTCTTTTCTAGTCAGCCCGAAACAGTTTACGCCTTACAGAGTGAGGGGGAACTGACCGCAACAGACATATCAAAACTCGAATGGCTTTTCGGCAATGCCACAATAGAGCAGAAAAAAACCCTGAGTGGTTATTTTGTGGGCCCACGTGCGGCCATGATTACACCATGGAGTACTAATGCCGTAGAAATTACCCAGAATATGGGCATTCAGGGGATTATACGGATTGAAGAGTTTAAAACAGTAACAGAAGATTTCACGGATTTTGACCCAATGCTTTCCCAAAAGTATAACGGTCTTAATCAGGAGATCTATACGATCCATATTCAGCCGGAGCCTGTGCTGCCGGTAAACGATATTGCAGCCTACAACAAGCAGGAAGGGCTTTCGCTCAGCGATGAGGAAGTGGATTATCTTAACAGCCTTTCCGAAAGATTAGGCCGACCACTGACCGACTCTGAAGTATTCGGATTTTCGCAGGTGAACTCGGAGCACTGCCGCCATAAAATTTTCAATGGTAAGTTTGTGATTGATGGCGAAGAGAAATCTACTTCGCTGTTCAAATTGATCCGTAAAACATCAGAAGCCAATCCGAACGATATTGTTTCGGCCTACAAAGATAACGTGGCCTTCATCAAAGGCCCAGTGGTGCAGCAATTTGCGCCTAAACGTGCCGATGAACCCGACTTCTACCAGGTAAGTGATTTCGAATCGGTTATTTCAATCAAAGCGGAAACCCACAATTTCCCTACTACTGTAGAGCCTTTCAACGGTGCCGCTACCGGTTCGGGTGGTGAGATCCGCGATAGGCTGGCTGGGGGCCAGGGTGCGCTTCCTTTGGCCGGTACAGCTGTTTACATGACGGCTTTATCACGCCTGGCAAAAGACCGCCCTTGGGAGAAGGCTACGCAGGAAAGACAGTGGCTGTACCAAACGCCTATGGACATCCTGATCAAAGCTTCTAACGGTGCGACTGATTTTGGCAATAAATTCGGACAACCGCTTATTACAGGTTCGGTTTTAACTTTCGAGCACGACGAGAGAGCAGATGAACTGGAAGCTCCAAGAAAGCTGGGTTACGATAAAGTAATTATGCTGGCTGGGGGTGTTGGCTACGGTAAAGCCAGCCAGGCGCAGAAACAGCATCCGAAAACCGGCGATAAAATTGTGATCTTGGGTGGTGAAAACTACCGCATCGGTATGGGCGGTGCAGCGGTATCTTCTGCCGACACAGGCCAGCACGGTTCAGGCATTGAGTTAAATGCCATCCAGCGCTCGAACCCGGAAATGCAGAAACGTGCCGCTAACGCTATCCGTGGCATGGTGGAGAGCGAACAGAATACGATTGTTTCTATACACGATCATGGTGCCGGTGGCCACTTAAACTGCCTTTCGGAATTAGTGGAAGAAACAGGCGGTAAAATTGACCTTGATAAACTACCTGTAGGCGATCCTACCCTATCTGCGAAAGAAATTATCGGAAACGAGTCGCAGGAGCGTATGGGGCTGGTGATAGGTGAAAAGGATATTGAGACCCTTCAAAAGATAGCGGATCGCGAACGAGCTCCTATGTATACTGTGGGCGATGTTACCGGCGACCACCGCTTTACCTTCGAATCAGCCTCTACCGGCCAGAAGCCAATGGACCTGGAACTGAGCGACATGTTCGGCAGCTCTCCTAAAGTGGTGATGACCGACAACACTGTTAACAGAACGTACCAACCGGTATCATACGATAAAGATCAGCTGCAGACTTACCTGGAGCAGGTGCTGCAGTTAGAAGCCGTAGCTTGTAAAGACTGGCTCACCAATAAGGTAGACCGTTGCGTGGGTGGCCGTGTGGCGAAACAGCAATGCGCTGGTCCGCTGCAATTGCCGCTGAACAACTGCGGTGTAATGGCACTTGATTTCCAGGGCAAAGAAGGTATTGCCACTTCGGTTGGACATGCTCCGATTTCAGCACTGATTGATCCGGCAGCAGGTAGCCGCAATGCCATTGGCGAATCTTTATCGAACATAGTATGGGCTCCGCTAAAAGACGGCTTGCAGAGCGTTTCGCTTTCTGCAAACTGGATGTGGGCCTGTAAGAACGAAGGAGAAGATGCCCGTTTATATAAAGCGGTGGAAGCCTGTTCGGATTTTGCAATTGCCTTGGGCATCAACATCCCGACTGGTAAGGACTCTCTTTCGATGAAGCAGAAGTACAAAGAAGAGGAGGTTATTGCACCTGGTACGGTCATTATTTCGGCTGGTGGAAATTGTAGCAACGTACGCCAGGTAGTAGAGCCTGTTTTGCAGCGTGATGGTGGTAACATTTACTACATCAACCTCTCTAACGATGCTTATAAATTAGGCGGATCTTCTTTTGCGCAGGTAGTAAACAAAATTGGCAACGAAACACCTGATGTTACCGATGCAGATTTGTTCAAGAACGCTTTCAACACGCTGCAAGGACTAATCAAAGAAGGTAAGATAGAAGCAGGCCACGATATTGGTAGCGGTGGTTTAATTACAACGTTGCTGGAGATGTGCTTTGCCGACAATAACCTGGGCGCAAGCATCGACCTGACTTCACTGGGTGAGGCAGATAGCATAAAAGTATTTTTCTCTGAAAATATTGGTGTTGTATTTCAGGCATCGGCAGACGTAGAAGCTACTTTAGAGGCAAACAATGTTCCATTCCACAAGATAGGTACCAGCACAGGCACTGCCACGCTGGAACTGAAGAATGCAGAAGATACTTATAGCTTCGACATTGCTCAACTACGTGATACTTGGTTTAAAACCTCTTACCTGCTGGACATCAAACAAAGCGGTCCGGTAAGTGCCAAAGAGCGTTACGACAACTATAAGAAGCACGAACTGATCTACAAGTTTCCGGAAGGATTCGACGGTAAAAAGCCCGTAATAGATGCTGCTAAGCCAAGAATAAAGGCTGCCATTATCCGCGAAAAAGGAAGTAACTCCGAGCGTGAAATGGCCAACGCAATGTACCTGGCAGGCTTCGATGTGAAGGACGTGCACATGACGGACCTGATCTCTGGAAGAGAAACACTGGAAGATATTCAGTTTATTGGCGCTGTGGGTGGTTTCTCTAACTCCGACGTATTGGGCTCTGCTAAAGGATGGGCAGGTGCCTTTATGTACAACGAGAAAGCGAAATCTGCTTTGGAGAATTTCTTCAAACGTGAGGACACGCTGTCGGTAGGTATTTGCAACGGCTGTCAGCTGTTTGTGGAGTTAGGCCTCATTAACCTGAATCACGACAAGAAGCCTAGAATGCACCACAACCTGAGCGGGAAGCACGAAAGTATCTTTACTTCTTTAACCATCAAGGAAAACAAATCGGTGATGCTTTCCAGCCTGGCTGGCTGCACCTTGGGTGTTTGGGTGTCGCACGGTGAGGGTCGTTTCAGCTTACCACTTGTTGAAGATAAGTACCAGATCGTATCGAAATATGCTTACGAAACCTATCCGGCTTGTCCGAACGGCTCCGACTTCAACACTGCCATGCTATGCGATGAAACCGGTCGCCACCTGGTAATGATGCCTCACATTGAGCGTTCGCTCCTGCAATGGCAATGGGCACACTATCCGAAAGGCCGCCACGACGATGTATCTCCTTGGATGGAGGCTTTTGTGAATGCCAGGAAGTGGCTGGAAGCAAATGGAAAATAAGTAGACCCATCGTATCCCAATTCTTAAGGAGAATAAACTTCTATAGATTATCCTTCCATAAGGAAGCCCCGCATTTTCTGCTGCGGGGCTTTTTTTATGTCCTTTAGTGTCATCCGAACTTTGTTACTCACTTCATTCGCGTCTCATCAACTTGACTCTCTATACTTTGCCATGAGAAGAAAAAANAGGAAGCCCCGCATTTTCTGCTGCGGGGCTTTTTTTATGTCCTTTAGTGTCATCCGAACTTTGTTACTCACTTCATTCGCGTCTCATCAACTTGACTCTCTATACTTTGCCATGAGAAGAAAAAAAATGATACTCTAAAATCAAAGCTTAACTTCTTGAGTAATGCACAAAAGCCACATCCCAAGTTACCACCTTCTTATTAATTCAATTCCAGACAATTCTGCCATTTACAATAACCATTAGGGTAAGATAACGTGTTTAGTAGGGTAAGGTCTTTAAATTGGTACCTTTGTAATAGCTCAATCGAGCTGCAAACATATTTTCAATTCATCAAGAAGAACTGCCCTTGCCTTTTTCAGTCATTTGAAAAGGAAAGGCTATACCTTAGAAACCTATGAATTCGAGTAGAAAATGTCCAGTGTGTGGTCAGTGGTCCCAGTGGAACCAGAACCCGACCGACCGCTGCGAGCACTGCCAGAGCATTCTTGATCCCATTGCCGTGTCCCGTGAGCAGGCCCGGGAAGAACGCAGACAAGAGGAAAGTAAACGTTTTTCTGTTGATTTTATTAAAATAGACCCAGAGGACCCCTGGTATTTAAGTCTTTTCAAGAGAGTAGGCCTGGGAATTCAAATTACATTTGCAGCCATTATTTCATTTATCCTGTGGCTTATTGCCTTTCTGGCCGGCTAAGTTATGCTACCCTTAGCCCAACATTTTGGGTGCTAACCGCAATATACCTTGGGCATCGGGCATGGCGCTGGATGGGTTTTCCCAGGCCATGGTGGATACGCCACTACCTGGATGATTTACTCTGCATGCCGCTGGTGCTCACCGTTGCCCTGTTTGTGCTGCGCTGCCTGTATGGTCCCCAGGTCCGCCTTTCCAGGTACCAGGTAGCTTTTGCGGTGCTTTATTTCACAGTTGCCTTCGAAGTTGTCTTTCCGAGGTTCATGCCCCGCTATACCGGCGATTGGGTAGATGGTCTTCTTTACGCAGCCGGTGGCATCATCTTTTATAGGTTCCTGAATAAGTAGCACCATTGTCTGGCTCTTTGCACCCTGGCCTGGGTTTACAGTACAGCTTTCTTTATTCCTTTGCCCCAGAAGATGCCTAATTTGGCAGCACCTTCTTTGTTCGGATGCAAATAAAACATCCCCTGCTTTCCTTGTTCGTGCTGAAAATAGGTAAGATGCTTTTTGCGGAAAAATTTGTAGGCTTTGTTGTCTCCTTTAAATACACGGTCTGGATGGGTGGTGGCATAGCTGGCAACTAAGGCATCCAGTTCGGGGAAATAGCTTTGTAACCGGTCCAATCCTTCCTGCAGATACTTGGCACCATTGTTTTGGGTAGTAGGGCTATACCACAGCGGGCGATGTAAAACCAACAGGCTATTTGGGTAATCAGCCAACAGCTTGTCTGCCATGGCTTTCAGGTTGTTGCGGTACTGGTCTGGAGAAACAGGTGCACCAGTGGGTCCTTCCATGGCACTGTCGTTGGTGCCTAACATGATAGAAAACACAAGGGTCGCCTGTGCATCAGCGTTATACACATCTGCTGCTTTTGCTACGTTAAGAAAGCCTTTAGAGGTGGCAGGCAAGAAATTGATGGTGGTATAGCCACCTACACCCTGGTTCGAAAACCGGACATTACCGATCTTCTTTTGGTTTTGCAGGTAGGCTACAGCATGTACAGGTGCCGCTTCTGTATCGCGATTGGCAAGTCCTGATCCCCTTGTGATGCTGTTGCCTATAAAAACAATGTTGAGGTTCTTCTGCTGCTGGGCCAATAGCTTCTGCACGGGCAATAAGGCAAAGAACAGATACAGGAAAAATAAGATAGTTCCATTTCTATTTGGCAGCATATTTAGAAGGAGCAGTTATAAGGTTAAGAGATAGTGTTTCCATTAAAATGGTTAAATCTATAGAATTCTAACTGAAGATGCACAAATTCCTATAGGAACCAGTGTTTACAGGATAGGCGCTCCATAAAGAGGAAATGCTACAGGAACTGGAAGACTGCCCCCTGTACCTCCCAGGAAATAAAAGCCATGCAGCACCAACTCTTCTCTACTGCCGATGATTGGCCAATAGCCAATACATGAAGCGTAGAACAATCCAGAACCTCATAAGCCCTTGAGGATTTAATTGAAAAAAGCTCTGGAAGGCTTTTTTCATTTCAATAATTTTGTACTGATATACAGCTAGTGTAGCCACGATCTGATGTGGCGGAGTTGTAGTATACCGCCGCTACATCAGAGTACAGGTAAACTAAGTCCAGTCGATTTTATTTAATAAATGCACCACTAAAATGAAAAGTGACGATTGTTCAGTCGTTACTTTAAAGTTATAGGCTTGCTGCTTTTCTCTTTAAGTATTATCCAGATTAAAATGGAGGAAGCAAGCGTAAGAACTGCAAATGATTTTTCGAAATATGTTTTGGCAAACAAATTTCCAATCGTGTTCAAACCAAATAGGAATAGAAAAGCCCACAAAATAATATTCACTACTCTTATTGAAAGCATCTGTCTGATAAACTTCCCTTTTATGAGCAGCATTAAGATCAAAAATACATTCAGCAGAATAGATAATGATTCGAAAACATACATTTCAGAATCGTTTTCTAGCCGCCCTCCCCATGTAATTTCGTAAGGGATCAGTTTTAATATAATGCAAAGATGAAAGAGAGTTACAGCTGTAAAAAGCCATAACATGATTTTGATGGCAGCTCTAGAATTCATATCGCTTTATTGTAATAATTTACACTTACAGCCAGTACACGGGTGATGTATTTCCGAAGGTTTAGTATTATCTTTATTTGGTTCTTGTATTCTAATGTTTCTTGCAGTCTTTTATTTCGTAATTGGCTGCAAGACATTCTGCTGCGAGCCTATCTTCTATCCCGTACTTGCTGATTTTTTTCACCGCCCAATCAAGAACAGCAGTTCTGTATTCTGTTACTATCTATTTTGATAGCATGAATGTAGGTAAAAAAATAAAGCCAGTAAAATTCACTTAACTGGTTAAACAAGTAACCTAGTATAGTTCCAGACTTACAGATGGAAAATACAACCTCTTAAACACACGTAAGCGAATCAGTTTTATTGAAAAAGCCGTTTTATGGCCCTAAGTCAAATCAGAGTTTAACCCAAAGACTGATTCGGTTTATTAATAATAAAATCACTTGCCTTTCAGTCAAAAAATAAATCGCCACGCTATCTTAAAAAGCTTTGGCGATTTATTTTTTATTTAAGTTGGAAGCCAAACAAGAGGCTTTTTAGAGAGCCTTCCACTGAATTAGCTGAAGCATTCTCAGCTTTGCATTGCCCAAACCAAGGCACTTGCCCCAAGTATGGCAGCATCGGCTTCGTTTAGTTCGCTAAAAGTTATTAGCACTTTATTTCTGAATACTGCCAGTAGGTTCTTCTCCATGTGTTCCCGCACAGGGTTCAAGAGCATATCGCCTGCCTTTGTAACACCACCAAACAGGATAATGGCCTCTGGCGAAGAAAACATCACAAAGTTGGCAAGCGCTTCACCCAGGATCTGGCCTGTAAAGGCATAAACTTCCTGCGCCAGCGCATCTCCTTTCATAGCGCAATCATACACTGCCTTGGAATCAATAGCATCCTCAGGGTATTCCCGTAGTAAACTTTGCTGGTCTGATTCGGCCAGCTTTTCTTTTGCTGTAATGGCAATGCCTGTAGCGGAGGCATAAGACTCCAAGGTTCCGTATAAGCCGGTAGACCAGTGCAATCTGCCTCCAGGCCGAATCATGGTGTGGCCTAATTCTCCGGCAAAACCATCGTGTCCGTAAATGAGGCCTCCACCTGATAGTATGCCACTACCTACGCCAGTTCCCAGCGTTATCACAATAAAATCTTTCATGCCCTTTGCCGCGCCATAAATCATTTCGCCTACAGCGGCAGCATTGGCATCGTTGGTAATGGAGCAGGGTAAACCAAATTTCTCTGTTATCAGGTTGGCAAAAGGAACCACGCCTTTCCAGTTCAGATTAGGTGCATTTACAATGCAGCCGGTAAAATAATTGGCGTTGGGAGCTCCTACACCTATTCCTTTTATGTTCTCTTTACCTACCTCCTCTATAGCAGGAAGCAAAGCGGCATATAGTGCTTCCACAAACGACTCTGCGGTAGCGTAAATGTTGGTAGGCATGCGGTCGTTATAAGAAATTTCTCCGCGGTGGTTCACCAGGCCGAATTTAGTATTGGTACCGCCTATATCTACTCCTATGGCGTATTGTTTTATCTGGTTGATCATATATCTTACCTATAAAATAGCACTTCAATAGCAGGCTATGTTATATGCCGTTTATAAAGGTGGGCTTTGTTTACCTACTTAACTGGCAGGTAATTTAAAGAATATGCAGCAACCAACCATAATTTTGGTCGAAATTCACCAGATCGTTACCGAAACTTACCGATTATGAGTGGTAGCTGGCATAAACCTGTTGAAGAAAGAGGTCAACATTTTAAATTAAACAGAGGTTTAGCAGCTCATCTACTTGAGATCATGTTTAAATTTTAAAGAATGGGTAAAAAGAGCGAGTCAGTCCGTAAGCAAAAGTGACCAAACTTTAAGGCTTATGGAATCTCAATACAAGAGACTAACTGACTCGCAATGGGAAGTGGT